>DATJCF010000344.1:0-6914 GCA_035514935.1 Rhodanobacter sp.
AGCTGAGGCCGACGTTGGGGAAACTGGCACCGATTCGCCTGCTTGGGGCTTTCTTCTATCTCAATCTGTTCGCCGCGCAGGCACTCGTCGCTTTCGTCCGGAATCGGAGGTTGCACCTGTGGTGAACCGCACGGAAGAAAACGATGAGAGGGTTCACTCGCCGGGTATTCGGGGCCGGCTGGGGGAGTTCTGTCACAACAGTGGCCTGCTGCATGTGTTGCAACGGATGCGCGCCTGGAAGTACCGCGACTTGCGCATTCTGGCCTACCACCGGGTGGTGACGGTGGCCGATGCGCGCACGTTCGATTTCGACCTCGATCTTGTCAGTGCCTCGGCCGAACAGTTCCGTGAACAGATGCTGCTGCTGAAGCAGCGATTCGTCCCCATGCGTCTCGGGGACGTGGTGACGGCCATGGAAGCAGGGCAGGGTCTGCCGGCCGGCGCCGTGGTGGTGACTTTTGATGACGGTTACGACGACAACTACCATGTTGCGTACCCGATATTGCGCGAACTGGGTCTGCCGGCCACTTTCTTCGTGTCGACCGGGCATGTCGATAGCGGCCGTCCCTACGACTACGACTGGCTGGTGCACATGGTCTTGCGCACGACGGCAAGCCACCTGCACATCCCCGAGCTTGATCTGGACTTGCCTTTGCCGGAAGAGCGCATCGGCCGGCGCCAGCTTGCCGGCGAGATACTGAATCGATTGAAGGCACTCCAGGCCGTGACCCAGTCGGCCTTGCTGGCCCGGCTCGCCGCCGACCTGGATGTGCCCATGAAGGGCGTGCACCCCGCCTGCCAACCGATGAACTGGGAGCAGTTGCGCGAAATGCACGCGGCCGGTTTCGAGATCGGCTCGCACGGCGTCAATCACCGGATGCTGGCGAAGTTGCCGCAGAGCGAACTCGAGAGCGAACTGCGCGATTCGAAGGCGACGCTGGAGCGCGAGCTCGGCGGGGCGGCGACGCTTATTTCCTATCCGGTAGGCGGCGATGCGGCGTTCGACGAACGCGTCGTGCAGGCCACCATTGCAGCGGGTTACCGCGCCGGCTGCAGCTATATCAGCGGCACCAACCCCATGCCATCGGCGAACCGCTACGCCTTGTACCGCTTGCCGGTCGAGCGCGAGATGAGCGCAGGCTGGTTCGCCTCCATGCTGACGTTACCGGAACTGATGAGTTACCCCACCGTCAGCCGCATTACCTGATCAGGCTCGCTGTTGCATGCTCATTTTCATTCTTCTTTATCTCGCGTTGACCATCGTTCGTCCGCAGGACTACATGCCGGGACTTACCGGCCTGCCGATACTTTCGGTAGTGCTGTTGCTGGCGTTTTTCAGCTGGCTGCTGTCGTCGGCCAAGACGTTTGCCGCGCCCCAGTTCATGATCCTGCCCGTTTTCCTGCTGGCAATGATGATGTCGCAGGTGGCTGCGGGCTGGGCTGGCGGGGCATTGGAAGTGTTGTCCGCCTTTGGCCCCACCATGATCGCGTTCTTCGTGCTGGCCACGGTGACGGCCAACAGCCCACGCCGCATTGCGACGACGTTCGCGGTATTCGTCCTGTGTGCGTGCGTGCTGGCCCTGCACGGCGTGGACCAGTCGCTGAACGGTATCGGCTGGACCGGCGTGGGCATGGCCGAGGACGGTCGCATCCAGTACGTGGGCATCTTCAACGACCCGAACGACCTGGGGCTGCTGTTCGCCGCGGTGTTGCCGATGGCCTGTTTCCTCAGCGGCCGGGGTGGCTTTCTGCGCCGGATCTTCTGGCTGGCTGCCGCGGGGCTGTTGCTTTACGGGGTTTACCTCACCAATTCGCGCGGTGCCTTTCTTGCGGTGCTGGCGATCGGTGGCGCCTATGTCTGGTACAAGCGCGGCATCGTGACAGCCGGAATTCTTGGCAGCGTCGGCCTGGTCGCCATGCAGCTTCTGTCATCGCGCATGCAGGAGCTGGATGCCGACGAGTCGTCGGCTGCCGGTCGCGTTGACGCGTGGTACGAAGGCTTGCACATGTTCCTTTCGCATCCGCTGTTTGGCGTGGGGGCGGGCAACTTCACCGAATACAATTACCTCACTGCCCACAACTCGTTTGTGCTGGTGCTGGCCGAAACCGGCTTCTTCGGTTTCATTACCTGGCTTGCCTTCGTGGGCTACGGCTTCTGGATGATGTTGAAGATATTGCGGAGCCCGCCGCAGCCTGCGGCCGAGGGTGTGGTTGGCGCGTGGGCGGACGAACGCAAGCTGGCCCTGACCTTGTTGCTGTCGCAATTGGGCCTGTTTGCCGCCGCCTTCTTTCTCAGCCGCAGCTATACGGTGGTGATGTACCTGCTGATCGCGGTGCTGGTGGGCTACTACGTCGGTGTGCGCAAACGCTACCCGTCGTTGCCTTCCTTCAGCCTGGCCGAAGGCTGGTGGCGCTGGATACCGATAGCCCTGGGCAGCATCTTCGCATTGTTCGTCATCGTCGAAGTGTTGATGCACACCTCATGAGCAATCGCGCGCTGACATTACGCAATACCGTGTTTTCCTCAGTCGGGATCTACACGGAGTATGCCCTCGGCATGCTCGCGGCGATCATGATCGCCCGCCATCTCGGGCCCGAGTTCTACGGTGTCTATGGCTTGTTCATGTGGTTTGTCTCAGTGGGCATGGTCATCACCAACTCGGGCATCACCACCGGCGTGATCAAGTTCGTCGCCGAACTGCGCGGTAGCGGCCAGGACGAGTTGATCGTGCCCGTGATCCGGCGCCTGCGCCGCGTTCAACGCATGCACATGCTCGCCGCGGTGGGCATCGGGGTGGTGCTGTATTTCTCCATGGGCAGCCGTTTTCCCATTCCCATCAAGCGGCTTGAATTCGTGCTGCTGCTGGGCGCGATGGTGATGCGCGCGTCCTACATGTTCAACATCGCGGTGGCCAAGGGTTTCGAGGCTTTCGACGCGACGGCCAAGGTGGCCTTGGTGGCGGCGCCGTTGAACCTGGTCATGGTTGTCATCGCGATGCTGATGAAGGGGGACATCTTCCTGTTCGTGGTGGTGTATGCCGTCTCCAGCGTGATTTTCCTGGCGGTTTCGCATGTCCAGGCCCGACGCGTGATGGCCATGCTTCCAAAGCTTGGCGCGCTGCCGGCGGCGCTGGTGCAGCGCATGCGCCGACATTTGCGCATCGTGTCCGCCACGGTGGTCATCAGTTTCCTGATCGCCAGCGATGTGGAAATCCTGTTTCTGAACATGTACGACAGCGCCAGGTCGGCCGGCTATTTCAAAGTGGCCTATCAGCTCGCTTCGGGCATCATCCTGCTGGTGCCTGGCGTGTTTGGTGCCTTGTTGTTGCCGATGATGGCCAAGGCGTTGAGCCAGGGACAGGCCGTGGCCGGGCGGCGTTTCGCGATGGTGACGTCCTACCTCGTGCTGCTGGCGGTTCCGGTGGTGACCTTCGGTGTGTGTTTCGCCGGCCCGGTGATCGCCTTGCTGTATGGCAGTTCCTACGCCGCCGCGGCTCCGGTATTCGCGCTGCTCATTTTTTCCGGTGGCGTGGGCACGGCGACGCAAGGGGCAAGCAGCCTTCTGATCAGTGCAGACCGGCAACAGACCATCCTGATACTCACGATCATTTTCGGATTGATGAAAGTCATCCTGGACGTCGTGTTGATCAGGCATTTCGGGTTGTACGGCGCAGTGGCCGCCATCCTTTCCGGAACCCTGATCGGCTCGACCGCGTATGTCGCCATCGGCGTGCGGGTGGGTGGAACGGGACTGCAGTGGAGGCGCTTGCTGCGCATCATTCTCTCGGGGCTGGGCGCGGCACTGGTCGCCCTCCCCGTGCTCGGTTTGCATCTGTTGCCGTTGTGGACCTTGCTGCTGGGCGGCGTGCTGGTATCGGTCACGTATCTGTGCCTGACCCTGGTACTGGGCTGCTGGAGCAAGGATGACATCGGCCAGTTGCAGGGGCTGCATCTGCGTTTTGCAGGTGGCCATCCACGCCTGTTGGGGCAGCTTCTGGGCTGGGCCGGTGCGCGTGCAGCGAGGCATCCATGATGAGCGGTTGGTATGAAACGGCATTTCGGCGCGTATTGTTTCCGGCCTACGAAAGCGGCTTGCGACGACGCCACACGCTGGCCTGGCTGGCCGACTACCAGCGCGACCAGTGGCTGGCGCCGGAGCAGATCGCCGCGTTGCAGTGGCAGCGCCTGAAGCGATTGCTTGAGCATTGCCATCGCGAAGTGCCTTACTACCAGCGTCGCTGGCGCGAACTGGATGTGGTGCCGGCGGATATACGCAACCTCGATGATTACGCGAAGCTGCCGCTGCTGACCAAGGCCGACATCCGCGCCAACTTCGACGAATTGCAGGCCGATTCCTGGCGCGGCCACCTGCTGACCAAGGCTACCGGCGGTTCCACCGGCGAGCCGATGCGTTTCGGCTACACGCGCGAGAGCAACGACCGACGCACGGCGGTGATGTGGCGTGGCTACGAATGGGCCGGTTCGCGCATGGGGCGGCGCACGCTGTTTCTGTGGGGCGGCGCGGTGGGCGAGCCAACACGCACGCACCAATGGAAGGACGCCATCTACAACCGGCTTTTCGCGCGGCATGTGTTGAACAGTTTCCACATGACCGAGGCCAACATGGCCGGGTACGCCGACGCCATCGATCGCTACCGCCCGGAAATCATCGTCGCCTACGTCGGCCCGCTGGTGCGCCTGGCGCAGTGGCTGATTGCCAACAATCGCCGCATCTGGCGGCCGCAGGGCATCATCGGCGCGGCCGAGGCTTTGCACGAGTTCCAGCGTGAAATCATCGAACAGGCGTTCGGCGCACCGGCCTTCAATACTTATGGCTGCCGCGAATTCATGCTGATCGCCGCGGAGTGCGAGAAGCGCCAGGGCCTGCACGTAAACGCCGATCACCTGGTGGTCGAGCTGCACAAACCGCACGACGCCCCAGCCGACATGCACACGGGCGAGGTGGTGATCACCGACCTGTTCAACTACGGCATGCCGTTCCTGCGCTATGCCAACGGCGACATGGCCACGGCGGCCACCGAGGCCTGCAGCTGCGGCCGTGGCCTGCCGCTGCTGAGCCGGGTCGACGGACGTGTGCTGGACACCATCCGCACACCGTCGGGCCACGTGCTGCCCGGCGAATTTTTCCCGCATATGTTGAAGGACGTGCCGGGCGTGCAGCGTTTCCAGCTGGTGCAGCGCCAACTGGATCGGCTCGATCTTGCCATCGTGCGCGGCGCGGATTTCGATGAGGCCTCGCTGGCCTACATCCGCCGCGAAGTCGCCAAGGTACTGGGTGACAGCGTCGAGCTGGACTGCCGCTTTGTCGATGACATTCCACTGACGCCCAGCGGCAAGCTGCGTGTCACCGTGTCCGAGCTACCGTCTTGAACATCACGCACTTCGTGGAAAACCTGAATCGCGGCGGGCTGGAACGCATGGTTCTGGAGCTGGTCAAGATCCAGCATCGGCAGGGGCACCGCTGCCAGGTGGTGTGCCTGTACGAAGAGGGCACGCTGGCGCACGAGCTGGCGGCGCTGGATATTCCGGTGCATGCCTGCGGCAAGCGGCAGGGCCTGGATCTGCGCGCGCTGGCGCGTGCGCGGCGCCGGATCAGCGAGCATGCCACCGACGTGTTGCACACTCACAACGCGGTCGCCCATTACCAGGCGGTGCTGGCGACCTGGGGACTCGGTTTGCGGCGGATCATCAATACCCGCCACGGCATGGGTGGCAACCGGCGGGCGGCGCGACGCGAGTGGTTTTACCGGCGCGCGCTGGTGCGCACGGACGCTGTCGTCACCGTATGCGAGGCGGCGCGCAGGGACGCCATCCAGCGCGGCATCGTCCCGCGGGAAAAGGCCAGGGTGGTGCCGAACGGTATTCCACTGGCGTCCTTCCACCGGGCATCGGAAGCCATGCGCCAGTCATTGCGCCAACGGCTCGGTGTCGCTTCCACCACCCGCGTGATCGGTACGGTGGGCCGGCTGAACTGGGCGAAGGATCAGGCCAGCCTGATTCGCGCGTTCCGCCTGCTGCGCGAACAGCAGCCTGACACGGTGCTGGTGCTGATCGGTGACGGCGAGCTGCGCGACGCCCTGCAGCAAACCGCGCGCGACGAGGGAGTGACGGACAGTGTGCACTTTCTCGGCGATCGCAATGATGTCCGCGAGCTGTTGCAGGGGCTCGACCTGTTTGTGCTGTCGTCGGTGAGCGAGGGTTACTCAATGGCCTTGCTGGAAGCCTGCGCCGTGGCGTTGCCGATCGTGGCCACCGATGTCGGCGGCAACGGCGAAATCATTCGTGACGGAGAAACAGGCAAGCTGGTACCGGCCAGCAACGCGGCGGCACTGGCTGAGGGGATGCTGGCGCTGCTGGCGCAGCCGGCACGGGCTGATGCCGTGGCACGAGCGGCGCGAACGTGGGTGGAGGCGCATGGTTCGCTGGAGAACATGGCGGCGCGCTATGCCGATCTGTACCAGGCATCGGTGGGCTGAGCGATGCGATTGAAGATACTGATCCTCACCAACCTGTTTCCGACGCCATGGGACCCGTTGCGCGGTGCGTTCAATCGCCAGCAATTCGAGCGGCTGGGACAGCACCACGATATCGACGTGCTCACCGCGGTGGATTTTCGCGAGCGCCTGCGCGGGGTGCGCGGTGAGGTCAGCGCGGGCGGTTTGCGCACGGATCACTTCACGTTCTTCTATCCGCCGCGCTTCGGTCGCTCGCTGCATGCCATGACCTGGTTGGTATCGCTGTGGCTGCAGCGCGGGCGCCGTCTGCGCGCGGCTGGCTACGATTGCATCCTGGTCAGCTGGGCTTATCCCGATGCCGCCGCGACAGGCTGGCTGGCGCGGCGATTGTGCATTCCCTACGTGGTGAAGGTGCACGGCAGCGACCTCAACGTACAG
>DATJCF010000345.1:0-1650 GCA_035514935.1 Rhodanobacter sp.
GGCGCGCTGGCGGTGGCTGGCGAGGCCACGTTTCCGTTGCGGCTGAAACGCATCTTTGACGAACTGTGTGACATCATCGCCGCCCATCAACCGGCCGAGTGCGGTATCGAGCGCGTGTTCATGGCGCGCAACCCGGATTCGGCGTTGAAGCTGGGGCAGGCGCGCGGTGCCGCGATCTGTGCGGTGGTCAGCCAGGGGATCGCGGTGCACGAATATGCGGCAACCGAAGTGAAACAGTCCGTGGTCGGCAGCGGTCGCGGCGACAAGGCGCAGGTACAGCACATGATCGGCATTTTGCTGGGGCTGAAAGGCCCGCTTCAGGCCGACGCCGCCGATGCATTGGCGATCGCCGTGACGCATGCGCATACCCGCGCCAGCCTGGCCCGCGTGGGCATTCCGCGTACGGCCTGGAGGCGGCGCCGGTGATCGGTCGTCTGCGTGGCACGCTGCTGTCGAAGCAACCGCCCTCGCTGCTGATCGAGGTGGGCGGCCTTGGCTACGAGGTGGACGCGCCGATGTCCACCATCTACGACTTGCCCGGCATCGGCAAGGAAGTGATCCTGCTGACCCATTACGCGGTGAAGGAAGACAGCGCGGCGCTGTACGGCTTCCTGCGCGAAAGCGAGCGCACGCTGTTCCGCAACCTGCTCAAGGTCAGCGGCATCGGCGCGAAGATCGCGCTGGCGGTGCTGTCGGGTGTCTCCACCGATCACTTCGCGCGACTGGTGCAGGCCGGCGATGTGGTGGCGCTGACCAAGATTCCGGGCATCGGCAAGAAGACCGCCGAGCGCATCGTGGTGGAGTTGCGCGATCGCGTCGATGGCCTGTCCAGCCTGCCTGGCACCACCTTGCCCGGCGCCGGTGCGCCGCTGGATGCGGCCGGCGAAGCCACCGTGGCACTGCAGCAACTGGGCTACAAGCCGGTGGAAGTCACGCGGCTGGTGCAGAAAGTCGCCGCCGAGGGCGACAGCGCCGAGGCCATCATCCGCAAGGCGCTGCGCGCCGCGCTGGGGGGCTGACCGTGCACACGGAAAACGCAGGCGGCGAGGTATCGCCCGAGACCAGGCGCCGGGTGACGGCGCTGGCGTTGGGCGCCATCGGCGTCGTGTTTGGCGACATCGGCACCAGTCCGCTGTACACGATGAAGGAAACCCTCGGCACCCACGGCATGACGCCCACGCCGGCGGCCGTGCTGGGGGTGCTGTCGCTGGTGTTCTGGTCGCTGGTGATCGTGGTGTCGCTGAAATACGTGACCTTCGTGATGCGCGCCGACAACAAGGGCGAGGGCGGCATCATGGCGCTGATGGCGCTGGCGCAGCGCTCGATGAGCGGTTCGGCGCGGGCGCGCTGGACACTGGCCGCGTTCGGCATCTTCGGCGCGTCACTGTTCTACGGCGACGGCGTGATCACCCCCGCCATTTCGGTGCTGGGTGCGGTGGAAGGCCTGCAGATTGCCGCGCCGGGGCTGGGACAATACGTGGTGTGGATCGCGCTGGTGATCCTGCTGTGCATGTTCGCGGTGCAGCGCTACGGCACGCACAAGGTCGGCAAGGCGTTCGCACCGGTGATGACGGTGTGGTTCCTGGTGCTGGCACTGCTCGGCGCGCGACAGATCCTGGCCAACCCTGAAGTGTTGTATGCGCTCAATCC
>DATJCF010000346.1:0-1765 GCA_035514935.1 Rhodanobacter sp.
CGGGAAGGTGCGCAACTTCTTCATCCGCTATCAGGACCGGCTGCTGTACGGCACCGACCTGACCTTCGGCCCGGATGCCAGGGCCGAGGAGTTCAAGCGCGAAGCGCACGGCGCATGGACGTCCGATTGGCGTTACCTGGCCACCGGCGAAACCCAGCGGATCGACATGATCCACGCCGACGTGGCTGGCCTGGCGTTGCCGCGCGCGGTGATCGACAAGATTTATTACGCCAATGCGGTGCGGGTTTTTGCTGTGTCCCGGCCTGCCGATTGAATGCGGCGGCAGAGCGGTCGCTAGGCCAGTTGCAGCTTGACGCCGAGCTGATGGCTGGCCTGGACGATTTCCTCCGGCGCACCGGTATCCGTGATCAGCATGTCCAGCGCGGTGATGGGGATGATGCGATGCAGGCAGACCCGCCCGAACTTCGAGCTGTCGGTGATGGAAACCACCAGGCCGGCGGCCTCCACCATCTTGCGGTTGAGCAACGCCTCGGGCTCGTAATGCGTGGTGATGCCGCGCTCCAGGTCGAAGCCGTCCACGCCCAGGAAAAGCTTGTCCACGTGCAGGGCGTCCAGCGCCTCGATGGTCAGCCCGCCGTAGAACGCCATGTTGCGGCGGCGCAGTTCGCCGCCGAGCATCACGATGTTGATGTTGTGCTTCGACGCCAGCGCCGTCAGCACGCCGAAGTCGTTGGTGACCACGGTGATTTCCGCATCCGGCAAGGCCTTGGCCAGCTCGATGGCGGTGGTGCCCGAGTCGATGGCGATGGTGTCGCCCACATTGACCAGGGCCGCGGCGCAGACGCCGATGCGGCGCTTTTCGTCCAGATGGGTGGTGCTTTTCGCTTCGTAGTTGGGCTCGGCCAGCGTGCCGTTGATGACGCCGCTGTCGATCGCGCCGCCGTAAGCGCGCGACATCACCCCGCGTTCGGCCAGATAACGCAGGTCCTTGCGCACGGTCTGCGCACTCACGCCGAAGCGATCGACGAGGGTGGAGACCTGGACGCTTCCTTGCTGGCGGACGAGTTCGCTGATCTGGAGGCGTCGTTGACTAGTGTCGCGGGTCGCGGCCATGAAGTGTTCCGACGGGTGGGGGAAAGTATGCCGCATTTCGATATATTTCGCTATTGATACAAAACGAAACATGCTTTAGGCTCGATTTCGTTGTTTAGACGTTAGGCCCAAACACCCGCTTCCGAGGAGAGAACCCCGTGAATGCCGCATCCTTCCGCCAGAACATGTTGTTTTATGCCGTAGCGCTTGCCCTGTTGGCGCCGACGGTGGCTCTATCCCAGGCCGTGCCGGGAAACGCAAACGGGGCACCGGATCCGCAGACGCAGCCCGAGTCGACGGCTGCGTCAGGCGATGACGCCGTCGCCTTGGGCGCCATCACGGTGACGGGCGTCCAGGCGAGCCTGGCGCGTTCGGCCGACCTCAAGCGCTACGCGAGCACGGTGCAGGATTCGATCAGCGCCCTGGAACTGGGCAAGTTCCCCGACAACAACGTGGCCGATTCGCTCAGCCACATCACCGGTGTGGCCATTACGCGCACCGCCGGCGGCGAAGGGCAGCGGGTGAGCGTGCGCGGCCTGGGGCCGGAGTACACGCTGACCACCTTCAACAACCGCATCCTCGCCACCGACGGCGCCGGCCGCGATTTCGCCTTCGACGTGCTGCCCGCCGACGTGATCAGTGGCGCGGACGTGATCAAGGGTGCCCAGGCTTCGCTGACCGAAGGCGCGATCGGTGGCCTGATCAACCTGCG
>DATJCF010000347.1:0-6030 GCA_035514935.1 Rhodanobacter sp.
TTGGCGTTTTCGGCGGCGTAGGTGAGCAGCGCACGCAGGTCGGCGAGATCCAGCAACAGCCAGCCCTGGTCGTCGGCGGCCTTGAACACCACTTCCAGCACGCCTTCCTGGGTGTCGTTCAATTCCAGCACGCGGCCGAGCAGAGTCGGGCCCATCTCGCTGACGGTGGCGCGCACCGGATGGCCGAGCTTGCCGTAGATGTCCCAGAACACCACCGGGTTGGCCTGCGCCTTCCAGTCGGCGAGCTTGAGCTTGGCCAGCCGCGCCTTGAGCTTGTCGCCCGGCTCGTTCGCGGCCATCGCCAGGCCGGCCAGGTCGCCCTTGGCGTCGGCCAGGAAGCAGGGCACGCCGAGCCGCGAGAAGCCTTCGGCCAGCACCATCAGCGAGACGGATTTACCGGTGCCGGTGGCGCCGGCGATCATGCCGTGGCGGTTGCCGTAGTGCGGGTCCAGGCTGACGCTGGCACTGTCGTTGCGGCCGATCAGGATGTTGGTCATGGATGTCGTCCGTGGGTGGTCGGTGGATTGTAACCATGAGCCTTGCGCCACCGGTGAAGGGTTTGAGTCGCGGCGCTGCGGCCGCTATGGTGGCCGTTTTGCGGATGAAGTCTGTGAGCTTGTCGTACCCCTTGTTTCGCCCGCTGCGCGCCGCACCCTTCCTCTTCATGCTTGGCCTCGTCGCCGCCTGCTCCAGCACCGGCGGCAGCAAATCCGCCGTGCCGGTGAATGCGCTCTACAGCCAGCTCGACCTGGCCAGCAAGGGTTACGAAACCGCACTGCAACAGGCGCGCGCCGGCGACGATGCCGCGTCGCAGAAAACGCTCACCGCCGCGCTGGACCAGCTGAAGGAATCGGCGGCCCGCTGCGGCAGCACGCCGGGCTGCGATCCGCAGCGGTTTTTCTCGGTGTTCGACCGCCTGCTGCGTTTGAAGGACGGCAGCTTCCTGGGCGACGAGACGCTCGGTGACGAGCCGTCAACCACCGCGCCCGACGAGACCGGCGGCGTCGCCGGCCTGCCCGAAGCGCAACGCAGCGTGACACTGCTGCGCGGCCAGAAGCTCAGCGAACTGATCGCGATGAACGGCGCGGTGAAGGCGGCGCTGGAAATGTGGCTGACCCAGTGGCGGCCAAACCTCATCGACGCCTACGTCAACTATCAGTACCTGCGCTACCAGATGTGGCCGCAGTACGAGAAGGCCGACCTGCCCGAGGCGTTGCTGTTCGGCATCATGGCGAAGGAGTCGGGCGGCAAGGTGAACGCGGTTTCGCGCTCCGGCGCAGCCGGCCCGCTGCAGTTCATGTACGCCACCGGGTTGCGCTTCGGTCTGGTGTCGCAGGACGGTTTCGACCTGCGCTTCGACCCGGCGCAGTCGGCGCGCGCCAACGCCGAATACATCAACCAGCAGTTGAAGATCTTCAACAACAATCTGGAACTGGTGCTGGGTGCCTACAACGGTGGCGAAGGGCGCATGCGCCGGCTGGCGGGCGACATGCCGGACACCAGCTTCTACGACCCGAAGATCTACAACCAGCTGTCGCAGGAAACCCGTGAATACGTGCCTTCGGTACTGGCGGCGGCGTGGCTGTTCCTGCACCCGGACAGCTACAACCTGCGTTTCCCGAAAATCGACGGCGCCGCTGGCGCGGTGACCTTGAAGCGCCCCGCGTCGCTGGCCGAACTCAGCGTCTGCCTGGGCTCGGCGGGTGGCATGGAGGAGGGCTGGTTTCGAACCCTGCGCAACCTCAATCCGCGCCTGAATCCGCAGGAAATCGAGCCCGCCGGCGCGCGCGTGCAATTGCCGCGGCTGCTGGAAGAACCCTACGCGTCACGTTGCGTCGAAGGGCCGTGGCCGATCCTCGCCGCCGACCTGCACCAGGCCGTGGCGCCAGCGGTGCAGGCGCCGCCGGCACCGGTCCAGGCCCCGGCGCGCGCCACCCGTACACGCAACTACAAGGTGCGCAATGGCGACACGTTGATCGGCATCGTGCACCGGCTGCATTGCTCCGACGTGCGCGAGCTGGCCGAACTCAACGGCTTGCAGCATCACCGCATTCGCGCTGGCGACGTGCTCAAGGTGCCGGTTTGCCGCTAGCGGAAACCGGGGGTATCGCCTGGCCTGTTCGCTGACCGCCTCGTGGTTCAGGCGGCGGCTTTCACTCGCGGCCGGCCGACCGTCCTGACGGGCTCCGCCTGCGTTTCCTTCAGCTCACGCAACAGTTGCAGCAGCAGGCGATGTTGCGGCAGCAGGCGGTTGCCGGGCGAGTGCTTGGTTTCGTGGTACGCCACCGCCAGCCACAAGGCGATGCCGCGCAAGGCAACCTCCAGATTGCCCGAGCGCGCCCGTTCGTAGCCGATGCTCGTGCCCTGGCCCCAGGGCAGGTAACGCGCCTCGGGCGAGGTGCCATGCAGGTGCGGGAACTCGCTGCGCGAGGCCTGGCCCAGCTCGCGCAAGGTCAACAGCCCGAGGCGTTGACGGTGACGGCGCGACAGCGCGCGGATGCTGCGTTCGATGTCATGCCATTGGCGGCCAAGCTGGCGCGCACGCAGCAGCGTGATGAGTGGGCTGAACATGGAATGGCTCCCCTTCGGCTGAACCGGAAGGGCGAGCATAGCCAGCGGCGCTTGCCAATTGCGCCTAAAACGTCACAAATCGACGTTCTGCGTCAGCATTTCGGTGTGAATAGGGTTAGGCCGCGGCGAGCGTACCCAGCCGTTCGCCCACCTTCATCGCCTGCTGCGATGCCAGCGGATCGAGCGCCGCCGCCCCCGGCGGCAACAGCACGATGACGGTGGAGCCCATGTTGAAGCGCGCCATTTCGGCGAAGCGGTCCAGCGTGATGTTCTGCCCCGCGAACGACTTGCGCCCGATCGTCGACGCGTACGGCGGGATCACCAACCCATCCCACACGGTCGCCACCGAGGACACCAGCACCGCGCCGACCATGATCACCACGAACGGCCCGTGCGCGCCCTCGAAGTGGCACACCAGCCGCTCGTTGCGGGCAAACACGCGGGGGATGGCTTCCACCGCGAACGGCGCCACGCTGAAGATGCGGCCGGGCACGTGCACGGTTTCCTTCAGCGTGCCTTTCAACGGCATGTGCACGCGGTGGTAATCGCGCGGCGACAGGTAGACGGTGGCGAAACTGCCCGAGCGGTAAGCCTCGGCATCCTCCGCGCTACCCAGCAGCTCGGCGACGGTGTAGTCCTGTCCTTTCGCTTGGAAGATGCGCCCGTCGACGATGGCGCCGGCCTGGCTGATGCGGCCGTCCGCCGGAGAGAGCAGGACGGAAGGGTCGGCGTCGGCGTGGCGCGCGTCGGGGCGCAGCTTGCGGGTGAAAAATGCATTGAAGTGCTGGTACGCCAGCGCATCCGGCTGCACCGCCTCGGCCATGTTGACGTTGTAGCGGCGCACGATCTGGCTGATCAGGAAATTCTTCCACGGCGCAAAGGTCCAGCGCGTGGCCCAGTAGACCACCCGCGACAGCGCGCGGTGGGGCAGGATGTACTGCACGAATACATTGAAAGTCATCGGGGCAGTATACGGGCAGGGGCGGGTGGCGGAACCTGATCGGTGCCTGCCGCTATACTTCCCGGTCCCTCTGCCGAAGCCGCCATCGTGACCACCGAACTCGCCTCCATCATCGACTTCATCCGTTATGGGGCCAGCCGGTTTGCCGCCGCCGAGCTCACTTTCGGTCACAGCCACGACAACCCGATCGACGAGGCGACCCACCTGGTGCTGGCCAGCCTGCATCTGCCGCCGGACATTCCGCCGGCCTATGGCGCCGGGAGGCTCACTGCGGAAGAGCGCGCGAACGTGCTGTCGCTGATCGAGCGGCGCGTCAGCGAGCGTCTGCCGGTGGCCTATCTGGTGGGCGAGACCTGGTTCGCGGGGCTGAAATTCAAGAGCGACCGCCGTGCGCTGGTGCCGCGTTCGCCGATCGCCGAATTGATCGAATCGGGTTTTGCGCCGTGGCTGGACGAGCGCCCGGTCGAGCGCGCGCTGGACCTGTGCACCGGCTCGGGCTGCATCGGCATCGCCATGGCCGAGTACAACCCCGACTGGCGGGTCGACATCGTCGACATCAGTGACGAGGCGCTGTCGCTGGCGCGCGAGAACATCGCCTTCCAGCATCTGGAGGGCCGCGTCAACGCGATCCGGTCCGATCTTTTTGCCGGCGTGGCGGATCAGCGCTACGACCTGATCGTCTCCAATCCGCCCTATGTCACCGAGGACGAATACGCCGCGTTGCCCGGCGAGTACGCGCACGAGCCCAAGCTTGGCCTCACCTCCGGTGCCGACGGGCTGGATCTGTGCCTGCGCATGCTGGACGAGGCGGCCGACCACCTCACCGACGGCGGCCTGCTGATCGTCGAGGTGGGCGAGAGCGAGCAGGCGCTGGCCGCGTTGCTGCCGCAGGTGCCGTTCGTGTGGATCGAGTTCAAGGTGGGCCAGATGGGTATTTTCGCGCTGGAACGGTGCGACCTGGTGGAGCACGCCGACGCGATTCATGCCGTAGCCGCAGCACGACATGCGTGATGGTTATTTCCGCGCGGACGGCACGTGTGAAATGATGGCAAGTTGATTTTCCCGGTGCACCCGCCGGTTCCCGACGGGTGGCCGACCTTTCGAGGCAGTCGCGACCGTGTCCAGCAATGCGTTTGGCAAGCTCCTTACCGTAACCACCTTTGGTGAAAGCCATGGGCCGGCGATCGGTTGCGTGGTCGATGGTTGCCCACCCGGGCTGGCGCTGGACGCGCAGGAGTTCCGCCACGACCTGGAGCGCCGCGCCACCGGCCGCAGCCGCTACACCTCACAGCGGCGCGAGGCGGACGAGGTCGAGATCCTCTCCGGCGTGTACGAAGGCCGCACCACCGGCACGCCGATCGCGCTGCTGATCCGCAACACCAATCAGCGCAGCAAGGATTACGGCGACATCGTGCAGACCTTCCGCCCCGGTCATGCCGATTACACCTACTGGCAGAAGTACGGCATCCGCGATCCGCGCGGCGGCGGCCGCTCGTCGGCGCGCGAAACCACCATGCGCGTGGCGGCGGGCGTGATCGCCAAGAAATGGCTGGCCGAACATCATGGCGTGCGCGTGCGCGGTTACATGGGCCAGATCGGCGACATCACGCCCGACGCGTTCGACTGGGACGCGGTCGAGCAGAATCCGTTCTTCTGGCCCGCCGCCGACCAGGTCCCGGTGCTGGAAACCTATATCAATGCGTTGCGCAAATCCGGCGACTCCGTCGGCGCGCGCGTCAATGTGGTCGCCGATGGCGTGCCACCGGGCTGGGGCGAGCCGATCTACGGCAAGCTCGATGGCGAGCTGGCCTCTGCGCTGATGTCGATCAACGCGGTCAAGGGTGTGGAGATCGGCGACGGCTTTGCCGCGGTCAGCCAGCACGGCAGCGAGCATCGCGACGAGATCAGCATGGACGGCTTTGCGTCCAATCACGCCGGCGGCATCCTCGGCGGCATCAGCAGCGGCCAGCCGGTGACGGCGTCGATCGTGCTGAAGCCCACCTCCAGCATCCTGATCCCGGGCCACAGCGTGAACCTGGCCGGCGAGCCGACCGAGGTCGTCACCAAGGGGCGTCACGATCCCTGCGTGGGCATCCGCGCCACGCCGATCGCCGAGGCGATGGTGGCGCTGGTATTGATGGATCAGGCGCTGCGCCACCGCGCGCAGTGCGGCGATGTGGGCGTGGTCGAGCCGCGCATCACCTCATGACGGTGAGGGGACACGCATGACGGCCAGGCCGCGCGTATGGGTTTCGCGCCCCACGTTTCCCGATATCGTCGCCCGCCTCGACCCGCATTTCGACGTCGTGGCAGAGCCGCGGGAGGTGATGTTTTCACCGGCCGAGCTGGCGGCGAAGATCGCCGATTGCGATGCCGTCATCGTCGGCCTCAAGGAGCGCATCGGCGCCGCCGAGGTGGCCAAGGCTTCGCGTTTGCGCATCGTCGCGAACCTGGGCGTGGGCTACGACAATCTTGATCTCGCCGCGCTCACGGCTGCC
>DATJCF010000348.1:0-3018 GCA_035514935.1 Rhodanobacter sp.
CATCTGCGCAGGCCGGATCCTCTCGAACCCGATTAAGCGATCCCGCTGGCGGTGACGGCGATTCCCTGCCAGATGCGAGCGTCCTGCCCGTCGTCACCGCGCGCTGAGCGCGCCTGCGGTCTTTGACGGCGGCATCGGCCAATGACCGAAACTGCCCTCAAAAACGTGCCCGCACCGGAGTGACCGATACGGGACTTGATACTTACTTGGCGGCGAGCGTCAGCGTGGAGGTATCCACGGCAACACCGACACCCATCGTGCTGGACAACGCAACCTTTTGCAGGAACTGACCCTTTGCCGTCGCCGGCTTGGCCTTCAGCAGGTCACCGATCAACGCATTGAGGTTGTCCGCCAGCTGCGACGCTTCGAAACTCGCCTTGCCGATGGTGGCGTGAATGATGCCGCCCTTGTCGTTGCGGAATTTCACCTGGCCGGCCTTGGCATTGGTGACCGCGGTGGCGACGTCGGCGGTGACCGAGCCGTCCTTCGGGTTCGGCATCAGGCCGCGCGGGCCGAGCAGCTGACCCAGCTTGCCGACCACGCGCATCGCGTCCGGCGTGGCGATCACGCGACCGAAGTCGAGATCACCCGCCTGCATGCGCTCGGCCAGGTCGTCCATGCCGACGGCGTCGGCGCCGGCGGCCTTGGCAGCCTCGGCCTTCTCGCCCGGCGGGCAGAACACGGCGACCTTGACGGTCTTGCCGGTGCCATGCGGCAGCAGCGAGGAACCACGCACGCCCTGGTCCGACTTCTTCGCATCGATACCCAGACGCACGGCCACGTCGACCGACTCGGCGAACTTCGCCGTGGCGTTGTCCTTGACGATCTTCAGTGCCTCTTCCAGGCCGTAGAACTTGCCCGGCTGCACGGCGGCCGTAGCCGACTTCATACGCTTCGTGAGCTTTGCCATGTCTTAACCCTCCACCACAAGGCCCATGCTGCGGGCGCTACCGGCAATGGTGCGCACCGCGGCGTCGAGATCGGCAGCCGTCAGATCCGGCTCCTTCTGCTTGGCAACGTCTTCCAGCTGCTTGCGGGTGACCTTGCCGACCTTGTCGGTATTCGGCTTCGGCGAACCCTTGGCCGTGCCGGTGATCTTCTTCAGAAGAATCGTGGCGGGCGGGGTCTTGGTGATGAAGGTGAAGCTGCGATCGGAGTACGCGGTGATGATGCACGGAATCGGCAGACCCGGCTCCAGCTTCTGCGTGGCGGCATTGAACGCCTTGCAGAACTCCATGATGTTCAGGCCGCGCTGACCGAGGGCAGGGCCCACCGGCGGCGACGGGTTGGCCTGACCGGCCTTGACCTGCAACTTGATGTAACCAATAACTTTCTTTGCCATGGGATTTCCTCGCGAGTGCAGGCGCCTTGCGGCTCCTCGCTGTTCACCGCTCCGTGGATGGAAGGAAGATCCGCCTCTTGCGGATCCCGAAACGCGCGCACGCCGAGTCGAAAAGACCCAGCGCGAACCGCGTAGTTTAGAGATTTACCTGTTTGTGAGCAAGCCCCGTGCCAGTGAGGCCTCGAGGTGAAGCAAAAGCGGGCGGAGGTTCCGGTTAGCTGGAATCCCCCCTCTCCAACTCTCCCCGCTGGCGGGGAAAGGGCGAAGGTGCCGGGCGGGTTCGCCCTGAACCACCCAACCCCTGACTCAGGCCTTTTCGACCTGGCCGAATTCCAGTTCCACGGGCGTAGAGCGACCAAAGATCAGCACCGCGACGCGCAACCGACTCTTCTCGTAATTGACTTCCTCGACCACGCCGTTGAAGTCGTTGAACGGGCCTTCGGTGACACGCACCATCTCGCCCGGCTCGAACAGCACCTTCGGCCGCGGCTTCTCGACGCCTTCGCGCACCCGGCTGAGGATCGCCTCGGCCTCGCTGTCGCGGATCGGCAGGGGACGATCGGCCGTGCCGCCGATGAAGCCCATCACCTTCGGTGTTTCCTTGATCAGATGCCAGCACTCGTCGTCGATGCGCGGCACCTTGCCTTCGGTGTTGGCCTCGATCTGCACCAGCACGTAACCGGGAAAGAACTTGCGCTCGCTGCGCCGCTTCTGGCCGCCGCGCATTTCGATCACTTCCTCGGTCGGCACCAGCACTTCGCCGAACTTCTCTTCCATGCCCGCGCGCTGGATGCGCTCGTCCAGCGAACGTTTCACCTGATTCTCGAAGCCGGAATAGGCGTGTACCACGTACCAGCGCTTGCTCATGCTTGCCACCTCAGGAACCCAACTTGAGCAGCCAGTCAAGGATGACTGACTTCAGAATCAGGTCGATCAAACCCAACAGCAGCGACAGGATGATCACCACCACGATAATGATGCCGGTCGTCTTCAGCGTCTCGTCGCGCGTCGGCCACACGACCTTGCGCATTTCGAACTGGGATTCGCTGATGAAGTGCCGTACGCGCCGGCCGGGCGCGGTAAAGGCCGCAATGGCCAGCGCGATCGCCAGCGCAACAAACACGCCCAGCAGGCGAACCGTGCCGGGAATGCTGGCATCGTTGTTGAACCAGGAATAGGCGAAGATACCGGCGGCCAGCACCAGCCCCGCCAGTACCAGCTTGCCGATATCGGCGGCGTTCGTGTCCTTGGGCTGTTCTGCCTTGGTATTCATGCGCAGTTGCCGTGTGTCATCGGCATACCAGACCTTGCGGCCGGTATTGCCATCCGCCACCCGTCATTGCTCCTTGGAAAGTGGCACGCCAGGAGGGACTTGAACCCCCAACCTGCGGTTTTGGAGACCGCTGCTCTGCCAATTGAGCTACTGGCGTATGGAAAACGAGAATAGGGAATGGGGAATCGGGAGCAGGAAGATCGGATGGCGCTCGTCGCAAGCCTTTCCGATCCCCTACTCCCTATTCCCCATTCCCGGCTTTCAGCTTACTTGATGACCTTGGCCACCACGCCGGCGCCGACGGTGCGGCCGCCTTCGCGAATGGCGAAACGCAGGCCTTCGTCCATCGCAATCGGGTGGATCAGGGTCACCACCATCTTCACGTTGTCGCCCGGCATCACCA
>DATJCF010000349.1:0-2692 GCA_035514935.1 Rhodanobacter sp.
AAGGGCCGCTGCGGCCGCGTGGGGCCGGGCACCTGCTACCGGCTGTACGACGAGGTGGATTTCGCCGGCCGCGCCGCGTTCACCGACCCGGAACTGCTGCGCTCGTCGCTGGCCAACGTGATCCTGCGCATGCTGGCGCTGAAGCTGGGCGACGTGGAGCAGTTCCCGTTTCTCGACGCACCCGATCCTCGCGTGGTGGCGGACGGCTATCGCCGCCTGGCCGAGATCGCCGCGATCGACGACGCACGCAAGCTCACCGCCATCGGCCACACCCTGGCGCGGCTGCCGATCGACGTACAACTGGCGCGCATGCTGGTGGAAGGGGAGAAGCTGCACAGCCTGCGCGAGCTGCTGACCATCGTCTCGTTCCTCAGCGTGCAGGACCCGCGCGAGCGCCCCGCCGATGCGCGCCAGCAGGCCGATACCGCGCATGCGCTGTTCGCCGATCCCAAGTCCGATTTCATCGGCGTGCTGAACCTGTGGCGCGCCTACCACGATGCGCACGAGGAGCTGACCCAGTCGAAACTGCGCGACTGGTGCTCACGGCATTTCCTCAGCTTCATGCGCATGCGCGAATGGCGCGAACTGCATCGGCAGTTGTTGCTGGTGGTGGCCGAATTGGGGTGGCGCCTTTCTACCGCGCCCCTGCCGGGCAAGGGGCCCGTTCCGCGAGATGGTGGAAAGAACAAGCGCTCTCCCCACGAAGCGCCACGCAAGCCCCGGCCCCTTTCCTCAATCCTCTCCCCGGAGGGGAGAGGAGGTGAACGCGAGGAGCAGGTTGCTGATGAAAAAGACGCAGCGCGTCTTTTTGAATCCGTGCACCGCGCCTTGCTCGCCGGCCTGCCCACCCAGGTCGGCCGCAAGGACGAGAAGGGCATCTACCAGAGCACCCGCGAGCGCAAGTTCCACGTCTTCCCCGGCTCGGCCTTGTCCAAGGCACCGCCAAGCTGGATCTTCAGCGCGCAGATCCTGGACGTGGGCGGGCGCGTGTGGGGCATGAGCAATGCGCGGGTGGAACCGCTGTGGATCGAGCAGCAGGCCGCGCACCTGCTGCGCACCAGTTGCCGTGAGGCGCACTGGTCGAAAAAGCGCGGTTGCGTGGTGGCGTACGAGCAGGTGAGCCTGTTCGGGCTGGTGCTGGTGGAGAAGCGGGCGGTGACGTTCCAGCGGCAGGATCCGGCGCTGGCACACGCGATCTTCCTGCGCGAGGCACTGGTGCGTGGCGACCTCGATAGCAAGGCCGAGTTCGTGCGCGCGAACCAGCGCGTGCTGGAAGAGGCGCTGGGTATCGAGGCGAAGCAGCGGCGCGAGGGGCTGATCCGTCACGAGGATGATCTGGTGGCGTTCTTCGAAGGCAAGCTGCCCGCGGACATCGCCAGCAGTCGCGCACTGGATGCCTGGTACCGCAAGGCGCGTCCCGCCGAGCAGGCCGCGCTGCGCTGGTCGCTGGATGATGTGATGGCCGGCGGCGCGGGGCTGGACGCGAAGGCGTTTCCCGCGTGGCTGGAAATTCCACCCCAACGCTACCGACTCGAATACCGCTTCGTGCCCGGCGACGAGGCCGATGGCGTCACCCTGCATCTGCCGCTGGCGATGTTGAACGCGTTGCCCGCCGCGCGTTGCGAATGGCTGGTACCGGGCCTGCTTGCCGACAAGGTGGCCGAACTGATCCGTGGCCTGCCGAAAACCCTGCGCCGCAATTTCGTGCCCGCGCCGGACTTCGCCCGCGCCTTCGTCGAGGCTGAAGCGCCGCACGACGCATCGCTGGCGAACGCGCTGGCCGGCTTCCTGAAACGCACCACCGGCGTCGACGTCGCCGCGGCGGCTTTTGCCGAGGTCGAGCTGCCCGCGCATTTCCTGATGCGATATCGCCTGCATGAGGGCGATGCCGCAAAACCCGGCAGGACCCTGGCCAGTGGCCGCGACCTGGCCGAGTTGCGCGGACGCTGGGAAGGCCAGGCGCGCGAGGCGTTCTCGCGCAAGACGGACATCGAGCTGACCCGCGAAGACGTGACCAGTTGGGATTTCGAGGAAATCCCCGCGCAGGTGCGCTCCGAAGGCGGCCTGGCCGCATTTCCTGCCCTGGTGGACCTGGGCGAGACGGTGGCGCTGCGCGTGTTCGAGCGCAGCGACGAGGCGCGTGCGGCGCACCGGCGAGGCGTGATTCGCCTGTTGCGCAACGCGCTGGCCAGCGAGGCGAAACAGGCGCGCCGCCGCTTGCCGATCGCCAACCCGCTGTCGCTGAAATACACGCCGCTGGGCAGCATCGACAGCCTGCGCGAGGATCTGGTGGAAGGCGGTTTCACCGACCTGCTGGCGCGTCACGAACTGGATGCGCGCACCGCGGGCGATTTCGAAAAACTGCGCACGCCGTTGTCGCGCGAACTGTTCGGCGCCGCGGTGGAGCGTCTGAAACTGGCCGAGCCGATCATCGAGGCGCAAGCGGATCTGAAGCCCTGGCTGCAGCCCCCGCTGATGGGTTTCGCCCGCGCCAGCTACGACGACCTGCATGAACAATTCGATGCGCTGCTCACGCCGGGATGCCTGCGCGAGTTGTCGCTGGAACGGTTGGCCCACTACCCGCGCTACCTGAAGGGCATGCGGCTGCGCGCCGAACGGCTGCGCCAGGACCCGGCCAAGGATCAGCAACGCATGCTGCAGGTGATGCCGTACTGGCGCGCCTACCTGCAAC
>DATJCF010000350.1:0-2732 GCA_035514935.1 Rhodanobacter sp.
CGCCTCGGTCAGCCCGCGCAGGTGCTGTTTCATCTCCGACATCTCGAAATACTGATGCTCGGGAAACGCCTTCTGCTTGGCCAGCAGCGAGTGCCGCCACTTGCGCATGAAGTAGGCCTGGTAGAACCAGGGCGCCGACTCCTCCAGCGAAAACAATCCCACCGCCGGGTCGATGATCGGGCACACCGCCAGCACGTAACTCAGCGGAATGCCCACCAGCGATGTGCGCATGGCCACGCGCAGCGCGAAATTGCCGCCCAGCGAAAACCCCGCCAGCACCAGCGGCCGCGCCGGCCAGCGGCGGGCGATGTCGCCCAACGCGTGCACCACCTCGTCCAGCTGGCAGGAATGGAACAGCGCCTCGTTGAGGCCGTGGCTGTCGCCGTGGTCGCGGAAGTTGAGCCGGAAGATGTCCCAGCCATCGGCCAGCAGGCGGCTGCCGGTCTGCAGCACATAGGTGGAGTCGACGCTGCCTTCCCAACCGTGGAACAGCACCGCCAGGCCGCGCGGCCGCGGCCGCGCCGTCTGCGCGGTATACGCGCCGGACAGGCGCACGCCGTTGCCACCGTCGACCACCACCGGCTCGGCACCTTGCGACACCGTCTTGGCCGCGGCCGGCAGCAGCAGCCGACGCACGCCACTGGAGGAAAGCATGGTCTGGATGTGGCCGCTGCGCAGCGGCCAGGGCGGACGGAAATCCTTCCCGTACAGCAGGCTCATTCCTGGCGGTCTTCCAGCGCGGCGGCGATGCGTTCACGCGACAGCTCGGCCATGCGGCGGCGGGCGTCGGGAGTGGCGGGCACCGGCGTGAGGAAATGGATCTCGGCATCCATCGGCGGCTCACCGAGCAGACGCACGATGTTGTGGAAGAAACTCTCATGCTCGCGGAAGCCGGCATTGACCAGTCGCCGGCCGTGGCGGGCGAAGCGCAGGGCCACCGGCTGCACGGTCACGTCGGCATCGAGCGCGGCCTGGAAGATGCGCGCATGGAACACCTTCAGCACGCCGTGGTAGCCGGTGCCGCCTTCCGGAAACACCGCCACCGAACGCCCCGCGCGCAGGCGGTCGACCATCACCTGCATCACCGTCGACAGCGAGTGGTTGTTGCCCCGGCGATGGAAAATCGTGCCACCGCTGGCGGCCAGCCAGCCGATCAGCGGCCAGCTGGCGATCTCCGCCTTGGCCACGAAACATGCCGCGCGCTGGCTGTGCAGCATGGTGATGTCGATCCACGAAGTGTGGTTGGCCACGAACAGCACCGGATCGCGCTGGGCCGTGCCGAAACGCCGCGCACGCATGCCGAAGATGCGCAACAGCGTCACCGACCAGGCCCGGATCATGCGGTGGGGAAATGGCTCGCGGCCGTTCTTCATCACCGCCTGCTGGGTCCAGCTGAGCAGCAGGCCGCACAGCAGGATGCCGAGCACGATGTGCACCAACACCAGCGGTACCCGCCACAGATAACGCAGCGGGCGTAACGGGTCGTGATGGTCGGGGGGAGATGCGTCGCTCATGAGCGCAGCAGTTTAACGGTAGTTCGCCGCCGCGCGGCACGCCGCGTCAACCGGCCGCCCCTGTGGGGGCGGCTTCCTCAATTCCCGCCCAGATGCGCCAGCGGCAGCGAGGGCGAACGCTTCACCGTGCGCAGCACGAAACTCGAATTCACGTCGGCCACGCCGGAGGCGTTCAACAGGTGGTCGAGCAGGAAGCGCGAGAAGTCGGCCAGATCGGCCACATAGACATGCAGCAGGTAGTCCATCGCGCCAGTCAGCGCGTGACAGGCAACCACCTCATCCCAGGCATTGACGCGCTCGACGAAACCCTCGACCACCGCGCTCTCGTGTTTGCTCAACTGCACCCGCACAAAGGCCTGCAAACCCAGCCCCACGGCCTGGGGGTCGACCTGCGCCGCGTAGCCGCTGATGACGTGATCGGCCTCCAACCGCTGCAGCCGGCGCAGGCACGCCGACGGCGACAGGCTGACCCGCTCGGCCAGCTCGGCGTTGGTGATGCGGCCCTCGCCCTGCAGCACGGC
This sequence comes from Rhodanobacter sp., assembly GCA_035514935.1. Lineage (GTDB taxonomy): Bacteria > Pseudomonadota > Gammaproteobacteria > Xanthomonadales > Rhodanobacteraceae > Rhodanobacter. The sequence goes on from DATJCF010000350.1 coordinate 2,036, forward strand.
GAGCATCCGCAGGTCCGTGCGGTCTAGTGTGTTCATACACAATCTTCATCGCAGCTTTCGATAATGAGCGCAATTATATGGCGTGTTGAGCCGCTGTACCCGCAAGAAAGCAATCTTCGTGCTGAGGATCGTCGATAAGCTGTCGGGAGGTTCCGCCAACGCAGGAATGGCCATGAACACACCCCGCAAGATCGAACACCAGCAGACCGACCGCGGCTACGTGCCGATCTATGCCACCGGCGTGGTGGAGCAGCCGTGGGCGAGCTACAGCCGCAGCGAACACGCGGTATGGGACACGCTGTTCCAGCGCCAGCGCGAATTGCTGCGCGGCCGCGCCTGCCAGGAATTCCTCGACGGCGTCGAACGCTTCGGCCTGGGCGACGGCGGCATTCCGAAATTCGCCGAGCTCAACACCGTGCTGGGCGCGGCCACCGGCTGGCAGGTGGTGGCGGTGGAAGGCCTGCTGCCGGACGAGGTTTTTTTCGATCACCTGGCCAACCGCCGCTTCCCGGTCAGCTGGTGGATCAGGAAACCCGACCAGCTCGACTACCTCAGCGAGCCGGACCTGTTCCACGACCTGTTCGGCCACGTGCCGCTGCTGCTGAATCCGGTGTTTGCCGACTACATGCAGGCCTACGGCCGCGGCGGCATGAAGGCGTTCAAGATCGGCCCCGAGGCGCTGATGAACCTCACCCGG
>DATJCF010000351.1:0-3273 GCA_035514935.1 Rhodanobacter sp.
TACATCGGCTCGGTCTCGGAGGGATCGGGCAGCCAGCTCAGGCGGATCTCCTTCTCCAGTTCCTCCAGCGCGTTGCTGAGTTCCTGCAGTTTCTCGTCACCCTTGTCCAGGCTGAGCTTGCCCAGGGTTTCCTTGTCGGTCAGCGAATAGGCCGCGTGCACTTGCCGGCCAAGCCGGCTCAACTGGCGAACGGTGACGTTCATGTACACCTCGGCGGCACCACGATCGATCGCCTTGCCCGGCACGTGGTGGCCTTCGTCGAAGATGTACAGCGTCTCGTCCGGTCGCGGCAGGATCACGCCGCCCCAGGCCTGCTCGCTGCCGGCGGCGCTCTCGCCCGGCATGGTGAGGTCGGCCAGCACCAGGTCCTGGTTGGCCACGATGATCTCGGCATCTTCCACCGCACGTCGCGCGATGAAGAACGGGCAGTTCATGAAGTGCGCGCACTTGCGGTTGGTGCAGCCGCCCGCGCTGGTGGTGAGCATCGGGCGCAGCAAGTCGCTGACCGGCTCCGGTGCGCCGTCCATGTCGCCGTTCCACTCGCGGCTCTCGAACGCGGCGCCGAGTTTGGTCAGCGCCTGCTTGTCGCGTGGCTGCGGCGGTTTGGTCCACAACACCAGGTCGGCATCGAAACCGGCCAGGCCCATCTGCGCGGTGTCGTTGATGCTGTTGGCGGCCAGCGCCAGATTGCGCGGGCAGAGATAGCGACCGCGGCCTTTCGCCAGCGCCACTTTCGCCTCGATGCCGTTGAGCTGCAGGTACAGCGGGATGTCGCGTTGTACCAGTTGCTCCTGCAGCGCCACGGTGGCGGTGGCGATCAGCAGCTTCTTTTTCTGGAAGCGCGCCACTTCCACCCCGGCGATCAGGTACGCCATCGACTTGCCGGTGCCGGTGGGCGCCTCGATCACCGCCACGCCGCCGGCCTGGCCGAACGCCTTGGCCACCTCGGCGATCATCCGGCCCTGCGAGGCACGCGGGCGGAAGCCGGGCAGGCCGTCTTTCAGGCGCGCATAGGCGGCGCGGATGGCATCTTTGGTGGTGTCGGCAAGCATGCTTGGGTGAACCTGTGACGCAAGAAGGGCATCGCCGCAGCCGATGGTGGCACGAGCGGATGACGCCGCGGGCACCGACCGTGCGCGCGGTGCGAGCGGCACAGTTTATATCGGTATTGCGCCGACGCCCGCTTGCGGGCACGCTCATGCGACGCGCAGGGAGCGATGCGCGACAATAAGCCGTCGGTGGCCAACAGGCGTTGGCGGGCCGCGATTGGGGAACCTCAGAATGATGCAGGCGGGTGCTGTGCGATCGACGCCGTCAGAAGGCTCTTTGCAGCTGATATGGCTGGCGCGCCTCGCCGCTGCGCACACGCCCGACGAAGTCGGCGTGACGATTGCCTCACTGGCGCAGGCCCGGCCCGGTTGCGAGAAGGCGTTCGTGGTGTGGGGGCTGGGTGATCCCGCCAATCACTACAGCGCGCCGCCATGCTGGATCGATTCTTCCGACTGGCCGTGGTTGCAGGATGCCGCGCGCTCCAGTTCGGCGTGCCCGCATCCGGAACAGCACCGCGTGGCGCTGCGTATCTGCCAGCGACCCGAGCCGGTGCTGCTGGTGCTGACGATCGCGCAGGGCCACGACGGCAGCACGCTTCTCGATGACCTGGCCGCGCCGCTGCAACTGGCCGGTCAGCATCTGCGCCGGGCGCTGGAGTGGTTCGAGCTGCAGGATTCCCACCGCCAGCTGGCGCGCTCGGAAACCCTGCAGCGTGCGCTGTTCGCCATTTCCGACCTGGCCGGTTCCGAGCGCGACATGCCGGACATGCTCAGCGACATCCACGGCATCGTCAGCACGCTGATGTACGCGGAAAACTTCTGCATCGTGATGTACCACCCCGCCAACGACACCATCCGCTTCCTGTATTTCGTGGATGTGGAGGAGCCGGTCGTGCCCGGCAATGGCCAGGACCTGCCGCTGGGCGCCATCGAGCACACGCTCACCTGGTACGTGATCCGCGACGGCAAGGCGCGCATGGGCAATGCCCGCGAGCTGCGCAGTCAGGTATCCGGCCCGATGAATCTGCAAGGCCCGGAAAGCTACGACTGGCTCGGCGTGCCGATGCTGCGCGACGGCCAGTTGGGCGGCGCCCTGGTCGTGCACAACTACCAGCAGGGTCTGGGTTTCACCAACGAAGACCTGGCCCTGCTGGAGTTCGTCGGCAGCCACATCCTCACCGCGCTGGAGCGCAAGCAATCGAAGGCCGATCTCGAACAGCGCGTGCAACTGCGCACGCTGGAACTGGCCGAGGCCAACCGCGGCCTGCAACTGGAGATCGTCGAACGCCAGCGTGCCGAGCACCTGCAGGCGGCGCTGTTCCAGATCGCGCAGCTGGCGACCGCCGACATCGGCCAGGACGAGTTCTATCGCCGCGTGCATGCGGTGGTCGACGACCTGCTCAACGCAAAGAATTTCTACATCGCACTGGTTTCCGACGACGGCAAGCGGCTGATGTTTCCGTACTCGGTGGATGCGACCGAGTCGCAGCTGGCGGAGCGCCCACTGGGGCGCGGCCTCAGCGAATACGTATTGCGCCACGGCAAGGCGCTGCTGGCCAACAAGGCCGACATCCGCAAGCTCGTGCGCAGCGGCGAGGCATCGTCGGCGCAGGCCGGTGCCAAGGCGACCTGCTGGCTGGGCGTGCCGCTGATCGTGGGTGACGAGGTGATCGGCGTGGTCACCGTGCAGAGTTATTCGCGCGATGTCGTCTACGATCAGGCGGACCAGGAACTGCTCAGCTTCGTCGCCACCCAGATCGCCAGCAGCCTGATGCGGCGGCGCTCGGCCGAGTCGTTGCGGCGCGCCTACGAAGAGCTGGAGCAGCGCGTCGAGGAGCGCACGCTGGCGCTGCGCAAGGAGATCATCGAGCGCGAGCGCGTGCAGGATCAGCTCAAGCATCAGGTCATGCACGACCTGCTCACCGGCCTGCCCAATCGCGGCTACCTGCGCGATCGCATGGATCGCGTGCTGGCCGCCATCCGGCGCGAACCCTCGCGCCGCTGCGCTTTGCTCTACCTCGACGTCGATCGTTTCAAGATCATCAACGACAGCCTCGGCCACCTGGCCGGCGACGAGGTGCTGAAAGAGGTGTCCAACCGCCTCGCCAACTGCGTGCGTTACCCCGATCTGGTGGCGCGGTTGTCGGGCGACGAGTTCGCCATCCTGGTGGAAGAGGTGGACAAACCCGCCGATGCCATGATGGTGGCGCAACGCGTGCTCGAC
>DATJCF010000352.1:0-4505 GCA_035514935.1 Rhodanobacter sp.
CGTCATAAGCCAGATGCTGCAGGCCGGCACGCAGGCCCAGCCACAGGCCAAGCACGAACGCGACCAGCGCGCCCACCGAGGCCTGCAGCAGGAAATACAGCGTGATGAAACCCAGCGCCGTCAGCAGGCCGGGCGCCCGTAGCGCGGGCATCGGCCAAGGACGCGAAGGCGGCAAGGGTGGGGTCGCGTCTGGCGCCACTTCCATCAGTCGGCGTACCTGGTGCGGCACCTGCATCCGGTCACTGTGTCAGCCCAGCATCAGCGCGCGGCACACGCCGATCGCGGCCATCACCAGCAAGGCCACCCAGGCAATCATGGCGACGGCGAAGCCCGGCCCACGCGAAGCGGGATCTTTCATGTAGCCCCACGCGTACCACACGCGGCCCGCCACCCAGACGAGGCCCGCGATGCCGGCCCAGCCGCTGAAACCGTACGTGACCGCCAGCCACAGCGTGGGCAGAAACATCACCGCGCCTTCCAGCGTGTTCATCTGCACGCGGTAGGCGCGGTCGAAGGACGGATGACCGCTGGTCGCGGGCGCCTTGATGCCGTGGCGCCCACGCATCTTGCCGACGACGAACATGGTGCCGAACAACAGCAATACGGTGAGCAAGGTCACCAGCGCGGGCAGATGGGTCATGGGCGGTTCCTCGGAAGTAGCCCCTACTGTAGCGGCCACGCCGGTGCGCGTGCATGGCGCGATTCCCCGTCAGTGGCTATCTTCGCCGTGCGTACTCCGACGCATGCATCGCTCAACGAGGTTTCTCATGGATTGGCGCAAAGGCGGCAGCAGCAGCAACATCGAAATCGGCAGCGGTGGCGGCGGTGGTCCGCGTTTCGGCGGCGGCCGGGGCATGGGCCTGGGTGGGCTGGTGGTGCTGGCCCTCATCGGCTGGATTTTCTTCAAGAACCCCATGGCGCTGCTGGATCAGGGCGGCGCCGCGCTGGATTCCGGTACCCAGAACAGCGTGCCGACCCAGGTCGACCCCGAGCAGAAGGCGTTCGTCAGCGCCATCCTGCATTCCACCGAGCAGACCTGGGGCGCGATCTTCCAGGCCCGTGGCGCCACCTACGTGGAGCCGAAGCTGCATATCTTCAGCGGCGGCGTGAGCACAGCCTGCGGCGGCGCCACCACGGCGGTGGGACCGTTCTACTGCCCGGGCGACCAGAAGGTCTACCTCGACCTGGCCTTTTTCCAGCAACTGCAGGACGAACTGCACTCCTCCGGCGATTTCGCCCGCGCCTACGTGATCGCGCACGAAGTGGGCCACCACGTGCAGAACCTCACCGGCGTGTTCGCCCGCACCGATGCCGCCCGTCGCCGCGGTGCGCCGATGGAAGGCGCCAGCGGACTTTCGGTGCGACAGGAACTGCAGGCCGACTGCTACGCGGGCGTGTGGGCCAACCACAGCCAGCAACGCCTGCAGTGGCTGCAGCCGGGCGACATCGAGGAGGCGCTGAACGCCGCCAGCCATATCGGCGACGACACCTTGCAGCAACAGGCGCAGGGGCGCGTGCGGCCGGACACCTTCACTCACGGCACCTCGGCGCAACGCGTTCACTGGTTCAAGACCGGCTTCGACAGCGGCGATATGGAGCAGTGCGACACGTTTGCCGGCGCGCTCTGAACATCGGCGGCATCCCTGTGGGAGCGGCTTCAGCCGCGATGCCTTTCGCCTCGGCATTCCAAAAGCATCGCGACTGAAGTCGCTCCCACAAGTTGCGCATGCCCTACAGGCGCCCGCCCGCGGGCGATGCTCCTGCTTTTGCAGATCGCGAATGCCGGCCTTTCGGCTTCTCGGTCCGCGCTTGACAGCTTTTTATTATTTCTATAATTTTAGAAATATGAAATCAAAAGAAGCCCTCGCCTGTCTCGCGGCACTCGCCCAGGAGCATCGGCTGAACCTGTTCCGCCTGCTGGTGGAGGCGGGCGATGAAGGCCTCTCGGTCGGTGAGCTCGCGGCCGCGACTGGCCTTGCCGGCGCGACCCTGACCAGTCATCTGCATGTACTGCGCCGCGCCGGCATGGTGAGCGACGAACGCCGCGGACGCGTCATCCAGTGCCGCGCGCGCTACACGCAGATGAACAGCCTGCTCGGCTTCCTCACCGAAAACTGTTGCGCGGGCTCGGCGGCGGCAGCCCGCTGCGCGACGGTGGCATGCAAACCCCTGCGGGAAAAATCATGAAACGCTTCCATGTGCACCTCAACGTCGCGCGGCTGGACGACAGCATCCGCTTCTACACCACGCTGTTCGGCGCGGCGCCTGACGTGACCCGGCCCGATTACGCCAAATGGATGCTGGACGATCCGCGCGTCAACTTCGCGATCTCGCAACGCGGTCGCCAGCCCGGCATCGATCACCTGGGTCTGCAAGCGGACGACCCCGCCGACCTGGCCACCATCGGCGCACGCCTGGGGGCGGCCGACGCGGTGGCGTTGGCGGAAAAGGGCACCACCTGCTGCTACGCCCACTCCGACAAGTTCTGGGCCGAGGACCCGCAGGGCGTGCGCTGGGAAAGTTTCCACACGCACGGTGAGGCCACCACCTACACCGGCACACCGAACGAAACCGGCGCCACCTGTTGCGGCCCGACGACCACGAAAGGCACCGCCACCCGATGCGGCCCGAATGCGGGTGAGGGGTGCTGTTGATGGTCACGCGCGCACCGATCAAGGTGCTGTTCCTCTGCACCGGCAATTCGGCCCGCAGCGTGATGGCCGCGGCCTTGCTCAATGTGCTGGGCGAGGGCCGATTCCAGGCGTTCAGCGCCGGCAGTTTTCCCAGCGGCACGGTGCAGCCGATCGCGGCGGAACTGGCGCGCGCGTTCGGTTACGCCGCGCCATTGCGCAGCAAGTCCTGGGACGAGTTCGCCGGGCCGGATGCGCCGGCGATCGATATCGTCATCACCGTTTGCGACAACGCCGCCGGCGAGGTGTGCCCGATCTGGCCCGGCCAGCCGGTGAGCGCGCATTGGGGCGTGCCCGATCCGGCGGGGGTGCAAGGCCCGGAGTTGCAGCGCCGGAGTGCATTCCAGTCGGCCTGGGCGATGCTGCGCCAGCGCGTCGAGCAGTTGCTGGCGCTGCCGCTGGAAACGCTCGATCGCGTGGCGTTGCAGCAGGCGCTGCGCGCCATCGGCAAGGTGGGATCCGCATGAGCGACGCGGTGCTCGCCGCGCCCGCGCCGATCGGCCACTTCGCCCGCTACCTCAGCGCATGGGTCGCGTTGTGCATCGTGGTCGGCATTGCGCTCGGGCACGGGTTGCCCGGGGTGTTCGCGGCCCTGGCGCATGCGGAAATCCAGCACATCAACCTGCCGGTGGCCGGGCTGGTGTGGCTGATGATGGTGCCGATGCTGCTCAAGGTCGATTTTGCGCAACTGGCGGGCGTACGCCATCAGCTGCGCGGTATCGGCGTAACCCTGCTGGTGAACTGGGCGATCAAGCCGTTTTCGATGGCATTGCTGGGCTGGCTGTTCGTGCGGCATGTGTTCGCCGGCTGGTTGCCGCTCAACCAGCATGACTCGTATATCGCCGGCTTGATCCTGCTGGCGGCTGCGCCATGCACCGCGATGGTGTTCGTGTGGTCGCGGTTGTGCGGTGGCGAGCCGAACTTCACGCTGGCGCAGGTGGCGCTCAACGACACCATCATGGTGGTCGCGTTTGCGCCGATCGTGGCGCTGCTGCTTGGTGTGGCCTCGATCCACGTGCCGTGGGGCACGCTGCTGCTGTCGGTATTGCTGTACATCGTGATGCCGGTGGTGGTGGCGCAGTCGTGGCGTGCCGGCCTGTTGCGTCGCGCCGGGTACGCGGCCCTGGAGGCGATGCTGAAACGCATGGACCCGCTGTCGACCATCGCCCTGCTTGCCACGCTGGTGTTGCTGTTCGGCTTCCAGGGCGAGGCGATTCTGGCGCAACCGCTGGTTATCGCCCTGCTCGCGGTGCCGATCGTCATCCAGGTCTATCTCAATGCCGGTATTGCTTACGGCCTCAGCCGCTGGCTGAAGGTGCCGCACTGCGTCGCCGGGCCGGCCGCGCTCATCGGAGCCAGCAATTTCTTCGAGCTGGCCGTTGCCGCCGCCATCAGCGTGTTCGGCCTGCGCTCCGGTGCCGCGCTGGCGACGGTGGTGGGGGTGCTGGTCGAAGTGCCGGTGATGTTGTCGGTGGTGCGCTTCGTGAACCGGACGGAAGGCTGGTTCGCCGGTGCGAGGTCGTTTGCGGTGGCAGGAAGCGACCGGAATCGCTTCTGACCCGGGCTTGCATGGATCTGCTGTCACGCGAACGCGGCACGTTCTAGAATGCGCCACTGCGCGCCTCGGGGTGCGCTCTGGCTCGTTCGATGGATCATCCCTGTCTGCGTTGTGGCGCCTGCTGCGCGTATTTCCGCGTGGCGTTTCACTGGTCGGAAGCCGAGCCGTTTCTCGGTGGCGTGGTACCGGCCGAACTCACCGAGAAACTCGATCCGCACCGGCTGGCCATGCGCGGTACCTATGCCGCTGCGCCGCGC
>DATJCF010000353.1:0-4676 GCA_035514935.1 Rhodanobacter sp.
CACCGAGCGCAACGACGCGCACAAGCTGATCGAGGAATGCATGATCGCCGCCAACGTGCAGGCGGCGCTGTTCCTGGAGAAGAAGAAAATCCCCGCGCTGTTCCGCGCGCACGAGCCGCCGCCGGCGGAGAAATACGAGGATCTGCAGCAGTTCCTGCGCGAGTTCAAATTGCGCATGCCGCCGGTGGATGACGTGACCCCTGCGGATTTCTCCGAGATCCTGCGCATGGTGCACGATCGCCCCGAACGCGAGCTGATCCAGAACGTGTTGCTGCGCTCGCAGAGCATGGCGGCGTACCAGCCGGACAACCGCGGCCACTTCGGCCTGGCGCTGCAGGCGTATGCACATTTCACCTCGCCGATCCGCCGCTATCCGGATTTGCTGGTGCATCGCGCCATCCGCTTTGCGCTCACCGGCCGCAAGCCCGCCGATTACACCTACAGCCCCAGCGACATGGCGGCGATGGCGATCCATTGCTCGCAGCGCGAGCGCCGTGCCGAGGAAGCCGAGCGCGACGTGGACGAGCGGTTCAAATGCGCGTGGATGGCCAAGCACGTGGGCGAGGAATTCGACGGCGTGGTCACCGGCGTCACCTCGTTCGGGCTGTTCGTGGAACTGGACGCATCGAAGGTCTCCGGCCTGGTGCACATCAGTCAGCTGGCGAACGACTATTACCACTTCGACGCCACCCGAAAACTGCTGAAGGGCGAGCGTACCGGCGCGCAGTTCCGGCTGGGCGACCACGTGCGCATCCAGGTGCTGCGCGCCAGCCTGGAAGATCGCAAGATCGATTTCCGGCTGGTGGCACCGCGCGCCACGGCGGCGCCCGTCGCCAGCGGCAAGGCCTACGACTACGCCGCCAGCGGCGAGCGTTACTCGCTGCCGAAGGCCGCCGCGGCCAAGACGCCGGGCATGTTCGGTCGCGCCGCCAAGGCGATCGGTCGTGCGTTCGGCCGCAAGGAAGTCGTGCCACCGCCCGCGGCGGCAACGCCTGCTGCCGCCAGTGAGCCGGCACGGCGGACACGCCAGCAGGCCGATACCAGCCAGCGTCCGGGTCCCTCGAAAAAAGCTGGCAACGCTTCCGCCCGCCGCCCGCGCAAGCAGGGTGGGGAAGCCGGCGCCAAGCGCGAAACGGCTGCGGCCGCACCGAAAGCCAAGGCTGGCGACGCTCCGAAAAAAGGCGCATCCGGCAGCAGCCGGCGCCGATCGAAACCGAAACCCAAGGGCCAGCCATGAGCGAAAGCTGGATCGTAGGCATCAATCCGGTTGAAGGTGCACTGAGCAATGACGCCGAGCGCGTGCGCGAGGTGCTGGTGGAAAACGGCCAGCGCAACGCGCGCGTGCTGGAGCTGGCTGAGCGTGCGAAGAAACTGAAGATCCCGGTGCAGCATCGCCCGCGCGACGAGCTGGACAGGCTGGCCGGTGAAGCGCGTCACCAGGGCGTGGTCGCGCGTTACGAAGCGGCGCCGGCCGCGCATGAAAACGATCTTGCGGGTTTGCTGGAACGCGACGGCAACGCCACGCTGGTGCTGGTGCTCGACGGTGTCACCGATCCGCACAACCTGGGCGCGTGCCTGCGCAGTGCGGCGGCGGCGAAAGTCACCGCGGTGATCGTGCCCAAGGACCGCGCGGTCGGGCTTACCCCGGTGGTGCGCCGCGCCTCGGCCGGCGGCGCCGATCGGGTGCCGCTGATCGCGGTCACCAACCTGGCCCGTACGCTGCGCGAATTGAAGGATGCCGGCGTGTGGATCACCGGCCTGGCCGGCGATACCGATGTTTCCATCTATGGCGTCGACTTCAACGGCCCGGTGGCCATCGTGCTGGGCAGCGAGGGCGAAGGCATTCGCCGGCTCACTCGCGAGTTGTGCGATTTCGTGGCGAAAATCCCCATGCCCGGCACGATGGAAAGCCTCAACGTTTCCGTCGCCACCGGCGTGGCGCTGTTCGAGGCCTTGCGCCAACGGATGTCCAAACGATGACGACGCTCTACTGGCATGACTGGTCCGGCTACATCGGCGTGGTGCTGGTGCTGCTGGCGTTCTTGCTGTTGCAGGCGCATCGCCTGCACGGCAACGGCCTGACGTATCAGTTGCTGAATGCGTTCGGTGCGCTGGGTGTGCTTTTGTCGCTGGTGTTCGGCAGCTTCAACACCTCCGCCTTCGTGATGGAGGCGGCGTGGCTGTTGATCAGCATCTACGGCATCGTGCACGGCGCCCGCCGGCGCCGCGAGCACCGCGACCTTCCGTAATAAGGTTGCGGGCCGTCAGCAGCCTTTGAACACGGCCTTGCGCTTTTCCAGGAAGGCGGCGGTGCCTTCGCGCATGTCGTCGGTGGAAAAGCTCAGCGCGAACGCCTGCGTTTCGAATGCCAGGCCCTGGTCGATCGCGTTTTCGCCGCCTTCGAGCACGGCGTCGAGAATGCGGAGGGCCGCCAATGGCGCAGCGGCCGCCAGTTGATCGGCGAGGGCATTCACGGTTTCGTCCAGCGCTTCGGGATCCACCACGCGCGTCACGATGCCCAGTTCATAAGCGCGCTGCGCGGTGATCGGTGCGCCGGTGAGGCACAGCTCCAGCGTGGCGCCGCGACCTGCCAGCCGCAGCAATCGCTGGGTGCCGCCGAAACCGGGGATCAGGCCCAGGTTGATTTCCGGCTGGCCGAATTTCGCCTTCTCGCTGGCTATGCGGAAATGGCAGGCCATCGCCAGCTCCATGCCACCGCCCAGCGCAAAGCCCTGCACGCGGGCGATGACGGGTTTGCCCAGCCGCTCGATCGACGTCATCAATTGCTGGCCGACGCGCGAAAACGCCTGCGCCTGCGTCGCCGTGCAGCCATGCATTTCCGCGATGTCGGCGCCGGCCACGAAGGCTTTCTCGCCGGCGCCCGCGAGCACCACCACACGTACCGCATCATCGTACGCCGCCTGCGTGAAGGCCATGCCGAGCTCGTTGAGCGTTTCCCGGTTCAGCGCGTTGAGCTTGTCGGGGCGATTGACGGTGATCACGTTCACCGCGCCGCGGTTCGTGATCTCCAGATTGCGGTAAGCCATGCCTGACTCCGGCCGGTTGCGGGCCTTCGATGGTAGCAGCGGGAACCTTTGTGCCGGCCCGGTTTCTCAGCCATGCGTCCTCAAACCACGCGCCCTGCAGGAAACCCGCAAGGCGCATGACACTGGCAGAATCGGCTTGGCATGAACCTACCGTATCGACAATCGCGCCGGGCTTTTCCTGCGTTGGAACGCGCCATGCGCACATGGTGCTGGCTGTCGCTCGGCGTGCTGCTGCTGGCAGGCGCCGCGCAGGCACAGACGCCAGCCGCGCATCCGCCGGGGTTGGACAAGGCCAAGCTGTCGTATGCCATCGGCTACAAGATCGGCAGCCAGTTTGCCGGCCGCAAGCCGTCGCTGGATATCGCCGCGATGCAGCGTGCGATCCAGGATGCCTACGCCAAGCGCGATCCCAGCGTGTCGATGCAGGACATGCACCAGCAGCTGCAATGGCTCGACCAGCAGATGCACGCCGATGCGGTGGCCACGTTCAAGCACATGGCGATCGAGAACGCGAAGAAAAGCGCCGCCTACCTGGCGCAAAACCGGAAGCAGCCCGGTGTGGTGCAACTGCCTTCGGGCATCCAGTACGCGGTGCTGAAGAAGGGCAGTGGCAAGGCCCACCCCACGGTAACCAGCCGGGTGGTGGTGAACTACCGCGGCATGCTGGTGGACGGCACCGAATTCGACAGCACCTGGGCGCACGGTGCACCGGTGAGCTTTGTCGTGAACAAGGTCATTCGCGGCTGGCAGGACGTGATACCGCGGATGCGCGTGGGCGATCGCTGGAAGGTGGTGATTCCGTCACAGCTTGCCTATGGCGAATACGGCCAGTTGCCACGCATCGGGCCGAACGAGGCGTTGGTGTTCGAGATCGAGTTGCTCGACATCAAAAGCTGACCGCGCGCCGGCGCCGGCGCGGTACCATGGCCGGAGCATGTCGAACGATCGCCCCTCTCCCCCCGCACCGCTGACGCCCTGCATCCAGCTCTGTCGGCTTGACCCGCGCGGATATTGCATCGGTTGCCGCCGCACGGGCGAGGAAATCGGCCGCTGGAGCGTGCTGGACGATGCCGAGCGGTGGCGGTTGATGCGCGACGTGTTGCCGTTGCGCGCCCTGGTCGAGCAGCCATGATCGACGAACTGACCGACGCGCTGCGGCCCTTGTCGGCGCCGCCGATCGAGCGGGCCTGGAACCACGCGGACATGGCCGAGCTGCTGGGTGATGCACCGCGCCAGCCGGCCGCCGTGTTGATCGGCCTGCGCGAAGGCGTGCAGCCGCGCATGGTGCTCACCGTGCGCACCGACCACCTGCATGCGCATGCTGGCCAGGTGGCGTTCCCCGGCGGACGCAGCGAGGCGGGCGATGGCGACGCCATCACCACCGCACTGCGCGAGAGCGAGGAGGAGATCGGGCTGGAACGGCGGCTGGTAACACCGCTGGGTTTCCTTGACCGTTTCGAGACCATCAGCGGCTTCTGCATCACGCCGGTAGTGGCGCGGATCGCGACCGAGGCGCAACTGTACCCGGCGCCCGACGAAGTGGCCGAGGTGTTTGAAGTGCCGCTGGCGTTTTTCATGGAGCCGGCCAACCTGCGCCGCTACACCATGGAATTTCGCGGACACCAGCGG
>DATJCF010000354.1:0-3133 GCA_035514935.1 Rhodanobacter sp.
TGCGGGTCGGTGGTTTCCGCGTAGGCGGTCATGAAGGTCTGGAACGCGTCTTCGCTGTCGAGCTGTTTGACCCGCTCGATGTAGCCGGTGTAGCGCTTGGTCAGCGTCTTGCGGATCTCGTCATCGGCCTTGCCGGCCAGCTTCAGGCGCAGCCAGTCGTTCATGGTGCGCTTGCGCCACAGGTCGTCCAGCTCGGCCTTGTCCTTCGGCCAGGTGGCGTCCTTGCGATCGAAGGTGTAGCTCTCGTCGGCGTTGAAGTCGAAGCCCTTCGCCAGCAGGTCGCGCGCAAACGTCATGCGATCGACGGCACGGTGCAGGTAAAGATTGAAGATGGTGAACGGCGCGGACAGGTCCTGGTTCCAGATCGCGTCGTCGAGCTTGGTTTCCAGCGGCGCGAACGTGGCCATGTCGGCCTGGGTGAAAAACACCTTCTCGCCGTCGAGCATCTTCAGGTAGGCCTTGAAGATGCGGGCCGACATCGCGTCATCCAGCGGCTGCGCGTCGTAATGGAACCGGGTCAGGAAGCGCGCCGACAACTGCGCCGCTTCGGCCTCGGTGGTGCTGGGCACCAGCGGCCATACCGAAGCCTTGCGATTCTTCTGCCCGGCGCCGAGATCGGCGGCGGACTGCGCGCAAACGCAGGTGGTGGTGATGGCGAGCAGCAGGGCCAGCAGGGGGCGAAATTTCATGGATTCTCTCAGGCGTGCTCGGTGACGCCGGCTGCATGGGCCTGCAGGTCGGCGTGATAGGACGACCGCACCAGCGGGCCGGAGGCGACGTGATGGAAACCCATCGCCTCACCGGCTTCGCGCAATGCGTCGAATTCCTCGGGAGTCCAGTACCGCACCACCGGGTGATGGTGCGGCGTGGGCTGCAGGTATTGGCCAATGGTGATCATCTCGACGTCATGGGCGCGTAGATCGTGCAGCGTCTCGATCACCTGGTCGTGGGTTTCGCCCAGGCCCAGCATGATGCCGGACTTGGTCGGCACCTCGGGATGCTGCGCCTTGAAGCGCTTGAGCAGGTCCAGCGACCACTGGTAGTCGGCGCCCGGGCGCACTTCGCGATACAGGTGCGGCACGGTTTCCAGGTTGTGGTTGAACACATCCGGCGGGAAATCCTTCAGCACCTCCAGCGCCCGCTCCATGCGGCCCTTGCCGCGGAAATCGGGGGTGAGGATCTCGATCCGGATGTTCGGGCTGGCGTGGCGCACGGCGCGGATGCACGAGGCGAAATGGCTGGCGCCGCCGTCGCGCAGGTCATCGCGGTCGACCGAGGTGATCACCACGTATTTCAGCCGCATGTCGGCGATGGTCTGCGCCAGCCGCGCCGGCTCCATGGTGTCCGGCGGTTGCGGCCGGCCATGCGCCACGTCGCAGAACGAGCAGCGGCGGGTGCAGACCTCGCCCAGGATCATGAACGTGGCGGTGCCCTTGCTGAAGCATTCGTGGATGTTCGGGCAGGACGCTTCCTCGCACACGGTGACCAGCGCGTTCTCGCGCAGGCGCGCCTTCAGCTGCTGCACGGCGTTGCCCTGCGGCAGTCGCACGCGAATCCACGACGGCTTGCGCAGCGTCGGCACGGCGGTATCGAAACCGGCACGGTTCAGCGCAATCTTGTCGCTGCCCAATTGCTTCTCGGGTGCGCCGGCGACAACGCTGATCGGGATGGTCTTGGAGGGGGAAAGGTTGCTCATGAAAACGCCTGGATCGATCAAGCCTGGGCCGCTGCGCGAGCGGGAAGTTCGGGTAGTACGGGGGCGGTCGGTACGGGAGAGAAACCGAACTGGCGGCAGAATTCGCCGATCAGCACATCCTCGACGTCTGCCAGCCGCGTGGGGCCGACCAAGTCTAGCATTTGCGTGACCGCCAAACCCTTGTAACCGCAAGGATTGATGCGCTGGAACGGCTCCAGATCCATGGCCACGTTGAAGGCCAGCCCGTGGAAGCTGCAACCGCGGCGCACGCGCAAGCCCAGCGCCGCAATCTTGGCCTCGCCCACATAGACGCCCGGCGCGCCGTCGCGGCGCACCGCCGTGATCTGCCAATGCGCCAGCGTGTCGATGATTGCCTGCTCGATCCGATGCACCAGCTCGCGCACGCTGACGCCGACGCGGCGCAGGTCGATCAGCGGATAGGCCACGATCTGGCCGGGGCCGTGATAGGTCACCTGGCCGCCGCGATCTACCGGTACCACCGGAATGTCGCCGGGCGCCAGCACATGCTCCATCTTGCCGGCCTGGCCCAGGGTGAACACCGGGTCGTGCTCCAGCAGCCACAACTCGTCGGCGGTATCGGCCACGCGGTTGTCGGTGAACGCACCCATCGCCTTCCACGTCACCGCGTAAGGCTGGCGGCCGAGGCGGCGAATGGCGAGGGGCCGGGATTGGGGATTCGGGATTGGGGATTCGGGGGTCACGGTGAACTTGTTGCCTTGCATTTTTCCTGGGCGAAGGAAGCGCAGCCCGCTTCCATCATGGGGGCGGGAGCGGCTTTTCCGAATCCCGATTCCCGAATCCCAAATCCCGGCTACAACGTATACCGGATATCCGGACACTCACGCAGCGCCACATGCGCTGCGTCGTATTGCTCGCGGTTCTCGCAGCGGAAGCTGACCGTGACCGAGACGAAATTGCCGCCGCCGGAATGCCGGTGGCGCACGCTTTCATGCAGCACTTTCAGCCCCGCCTGCTCCAGCAGTTGCGGCACCCGGGCGGGCAGGTCGGCGCTGGCGCTGCCCACCGCGGTGATCTCGAAATCACCGGGGAACTGGAATCCCTTGCCTTCCTGCTTCGCCCTGGTGAAGTCGATCGGCTGCATTATTTCGCTTCCGCGGCCTGTTCGGTCTTGTCCTTGCTGCCGTGGAACCACAACAGGATGGTGTCCCACAGGCGCGAGAAGAAGCCACCCTTGGGCGCATCGGCCAGCGCCACCAGTGGCACGTTCTGCACCGGCTGGCCCGCCAGGGTGACGCGCAGGGTGCCGACCTGCTGGCCCTTCTTGAACGGCGCGATCAGGGTGGCAGGAATGTCCATGGTGGCCTTGAGCTTGTCGTAGTCACCGCGCTTGACCGTCACCCGCACGTCCTCGGCGGCGCCCAGCGGCAGCTGGTTGCTTTCGCCCTTCCACAGCCG
>DATJCF010000355.1:0-4813 GCA_035514935.1 Rhodanobacter sp.
GGCGTTGACGCTGGCCTGGCTGGCGTGGAATTTCACCCTGCTGCTGGGCGGCTTCCTGGCCGGGCAGGTGCAGCGCGCCGCCTTGCCGGATGGACCGGGTTTCACCGATCTGGTGGCGGTGCCGCTGCTGGGCCAGCTGGCCCAGCTGTCCTTCCTGGTGGTGCCGTTGCTGGGCATGTCGGTGATCGCCGGCGAGCGCCGCAACGGCACCCTGCCGCTGCTGTTCGCCACTGGCCTGCCCGCCTCGCGCATCGTGCTGGGCAAATACCTGGCGCTGCTGGGCTGGCTGCTGTCGTGGCTGGTGTTGACGCTGGCGATGCCGCTGGCGTTGGCGCACGCCACCGATCTGGACTGGGGCAAGCTGGCATCCGCCACGCTGGGGCTGGCGCTGATGCTGGCGGCGCTGGCGGCGCTGGGCGTGACCTGCTCCGCCTTCGCCTCGCATCCGGCGATCGCGGCCGCGGCCGCGTTGATCATCGCGCTGGCGCTGTGGAGCGTGAACGTGGGCGCGCAGATGGCTGGCATCAACGGCGGCGTACTGAACTGGCTGGCGATGAGCACGCATGAGCAACCACTGCTGCGCGGGCTGGTTTCCACCGCCGATATTGCCTGGTTTGCGCTGCTGGTCGTGGTGGCGCTGGCGCTGGCGTCGCGACGGCTCGACAACGAGCGGGAGCGCGGCTGATGCGCGCACTATTCAGACGTCTGGACGGCTGGCTGTTCGCCGTGATGCTGCTGCTGGCCGCCGGTGCGCTGGGCTTTCTCAGCACGCGTTTCGCCCATGTATCGGACTGGACCGCCGGCGGCCGCACCAGCCTGTCGGCGCCAAGCCGCGCGGTGCTGGCGCGGCTGGATGGCCCGGTGGAAATCACCAGTTACGCCAGCCCGCAAGGCGACCTGCGCCAAACCGTGGCCGGCTTCCTGCAGCGCTACCAGGCAGTGAAGCCCGATCTGCAACTGCGCTTCGTCGATCCGCAACAGGACCCGGCCGCAATGCGCGAGCTGGGCATCACCGTGGATGGCGCGCTGATCATCCGCTACGGCCAGCGCGAGCAGCGGCTGGACGAACTTTCCGAGCGCAGCCTCACCAATGCGCTGGAACGCCTGATCCGCGGCAGCGACCGCATGGTGGCCTTCGTCACCGGCGACGGCGAGCGGCGCGCCGACGGCAAGGCGAATGCGGACATGGGCACCTTCATGGCGCAGCTGGAAAGCCGCGGCATGCGCGCGGTGCCGCTGAATTTCAGCCAGGTCAGCGCGGTGCCCGAGCACACCGACCTGGTGGTGCTGGCCAGCCCTTCGCTGGCGCTGCCGCCCGGCGCGGTGCAGGCTCTGGTCGACTACGTGCAGCGCGGCGGCAACCTGTTGTGGCTGACCGAGCCGGCGAATGACACGCTGGGCCTCGATCCGCTGGCCAGCGCGCTGGGCGTTCACGTGCTGCCCGGCGTGCTGGTCGACGGTTCCGGCGCCGCCTTGGGCCTGCACGATCCGCGCATCATCACGCGCGGGGACTACCCGGCGCAGGCGATCACCCGCGGCTTCGCCTTCACCACGCTGTTTCCGCAGGCGTCGGCGCTGGCGCAGGTCAGCCAGCGCGACTGGACGGTGGCACCGTTCCTGCGCTCGGGCCCGCAAAGCTGGACGGAATTCCAGCCGATCGCCAACGACGCCACGTCGGATATCCGCTTCGATGCCGCCGCTGGCGAGTTGAAGGGGCCGCTGGATTTCGGGCTGGCGCTGAGCCGACTTTCACCCAGCCCGGACAAGAGCGAGCAGCGCGCCGTGGTGATCGGCGATGGCGATTTCCTCTCCAACACGTTCCTGGGCAACGGTGGCAACCGCGCGCTGGGTGAGCGCGTGTTCGACTGGCTGCTGGGCGACGACAAGCTGGTCGACCTGCCGCCGCGTGGCGCGCCGGACCGGCTGGTGCAGATCTCGCAAGGCGGGCTCAACGCGATCAGCGTGGGCTTCCTGATCGTGCTGCCGCTGCTGTTGCTGCTGATCGGCGGCGCCATCGCGTGGCGTCGGCGGCGTCGCTGAGATGACGCGCGCCACTCGCCGACGCCTTGCCCTGCTGGCCGTCGTGGTCGCGCTGCTGGCCGTGGCGGGATGGCAGTGGCAACGCGATGCGCAGGCCGCACCCGGCAGCTTGCTGGCGCTGGACCCGGCCTCTGTCGACCACATCGCGCTGGCTATTTCGGGTGCGCCAGCGATGCACTACGAAAAGCGCGATGGCCACTGGTGGATCGTGGATGGCACGCCCCGCCGCACCGATGACGGGCGCCTCGCCGAATTGGCCGATACCGCCGCCGCCAACGTGCTGGGCTGGCGACCGGCCAGCGATTTCCAGCCCGCGAAGATCGGCCTGGCGCCGCCCGCTGCCGTGCTGACCTTGAACGGCCAGCGCATCGAATTCGGCGAGACCTCGGTCACCGGCCCGCAGCGCTACGTTCGCGTGGGCGACCGCATTGCGCTGGTCCCCGCCCACTACACGCCGCGGCCGCCCACCGGCCACGTCACCGATCTGCACTGACCGCGAAACGCCCGTGCCTGAACTGCCCGAAGTCGAAACCACCCGCCGCGGTATCGCGCCGTACCTCATAGGCCGCCGCGTGCTGGGCGTCACCTTGCGCCGGCCCGACTTGCGCTGGCCGATCCCGCCGGAAATCACCACGCTGCTGCCGGGCCAGCGCATCGAGGCGGTGGAGCGGCGCGCGAAGTATTTGCTGCTGCATACCGAAGCGGGCAGCGCGCTGCTGCACCTGGGCATGAGCGGCGTGCTGCGCGTGCTGCCGCCCGATGCACCGGTGGGCAAGCACGACCACGTGGACATCGCGCTGGAACGCACGATCGCGCAGGCGCCGCGCATCCTGCGCTTCACCGATCCGCGCCGCTTCGGCTGCCTGCTGTGGCAGGCGCCGGACGAAACCCATGAACTGCTTGCCGGCCTCGGCCCCGAACCGCTGACCGATGACTTCGACGGCGACCTGCTGTGGCACCGCTCGCGTGGCCGCAAGGCGGCGGTGAAGCTGTTCCTGATGGACAACGCGATCGTGGTGGGCGTGGGCAACATCTACGCCAGCGAGGCGCTGTTCGCCGCCGGCATCGACCCGCGCCGCGCCGCCGGCGGCATCTCGCGGGCACGCTACGCTCGGCTGGCCGCCGAGGTGAAACGCATCCTGGCCTGGGCGATCGAACGCGGCGGCACCACCTTGCGCGATTTCATCAGCCCTGACGGTGCGCCCGGCTATTTCTTTCGCGAGCTCAATGTCTACGGCCGCAGTGGTGAGCCGTGCCATGTCTGCGGCACGCCGATCCGGCAGGTGACGCTGGGGCAACGCTCCACGTTCTGGTGTCCGCGCTGCCAAAAGTAGGAGCGCACGCTGATGTAGGAGCGACCTCAGTCGCGACGCTTTCGCCACGCCAAAGGCGGTCGCGGCTGAAGCCGCTCCTACAGGGTGGTTGTGCGTTCCCGCAAAGCCTCAATCAGGCCAGTGGAAGGCGACGTAGGTGTTGTTGAACTGCGGGTCGTCGGCGCTGCCGCCGGGTTCGGCCACCAGGTCGGTGGACAGGCCGTCGACGGCGAGTTCCTGGCCGGCGCGGAAATGGCCGCCCATCGACAGGAACTCCATCAGCCGCTCGCACATGCTGCCGGCACGATCCAGCTCGCTTTCGGGCACGTTGCGCACGCTGAGGTCGGGGCGGCCGAACTTGCGCATGCCGCGGGTGCGCACCCAGGAGCGGTCGGGCGTTTCATCGGCGTTGCACAGGATCAGCACGTGATTGCGCGGCAGCGCGCCGCCCGGCACCAGATAGCGCTGGCGCCACTGGTCGGTGCTGAACAGGCTGAGGATCTGCGGATCGAGGATCGAGGTGCCGCCGACGTCGAGCAGGCCGGCCAGCACGCCCAGCGTGTCGTGCAGGTAGTCGAGGCTGTTGCGGTCGTCGATCTCGCCGCGCACCACCAGCACCTCGGGCGCAATGCGCGCCTGCTGGGCGACCACGGGATTTTCGGTATGCAGGATTTCACCCAGGGCGCCCTGCAGCGGATAGCCATCCCACTGGCGCAGCACCGCGTTCTGGAAGCGCTGGATCTCGATGCCCTTGGGCAGGCCCGGGCTCTGGTAGCGCATCGACGGGATCACCAGCTCCGCGTCGAACTTGCCGAACACGTAGAACACCAGCACGGCTTTCTCTTCGCCCGGGGTCCAGTACGGGCGCGGCCAGGCGGGGCTTGTCTCGGTCATGCGGGATTCCTTGGGATGCGCGAAAACGGTGGGCGGTCGGTCAAGGTAACGGCAGCATTGTCGCCAGCGGGTGAGCCCGGCAACGTCATCGCGGCTCGCCCAGGGGCAACACGGGCTGCTGCAGTTCGATGGAGCCGTCGCCTTGGCTGATCTTCTTGAACTCGGCCCGGCTCACCGAGACATAGCGCTCGTTGCCGCCGATCTCAACCTGCGGGCCGTCGGTGACGGCGCGGCCGTGCTCGTCCACGCGCACCACCATGGTGGCCTTGCTGCCGGTGTGGCAGATGGTCTTGATCTCCTGCAGCTCGTCGGCCCAGGCCAGCAAATACAGGCTGCCCTCGAACGGCTCACCGCGGAAATCGGTGCGCAGGCCGTACGCCAGCACCGGGATGCGCAACTGGTCGACCACGTCGCTGAGCTGCCATACCTGCGCCTTGGCCAGGAACTGCGCCTCGTCGACAAACACGCAATGCAGCGGGCCGTGGGCCGCGATATCGGCCTGCACCAGGGCCAGCAGGTTTTCATCGCCGCCGAAGCGGTGCGCATGCGCCTTCAGGCCGATCCGC
>DATJCF010000356.1:0-11543 GCA_035514935.1 Rhodanobacter sp.
AAGGGCGAGGGTGCCGAGGGTGAAGGCTTTGCCGTTGCCGACGTTCTTGTCGGCGAGGGCGCCGCTGCCGGACAGCGTCAGGGTTTCGCTGCCGACCAGGGGGCCGAAGGTGAGGATGCCCGCAGCGGCGGCGGTGCCGCCGTCATAGACGCGGCTGCCGCCGAGATCGACCACGTAGGGCGAGATATCGGCGGTGGTCGCGGCGATGGTGTTGAAGCTGTAGTTGCCGGCATCGATGCCGCTGGCGCCGATGCCGCTGACGGCGACGGCCTTCGCGGTACCGACGTTTTTGTCGGCGAAGTGGCCGATACCGGTGAAGCTCACGTCGTCGCCCGTGAGGATGCCCGCACTGGTCACGCTGACGGCGTCGCTGGTAGTGCCGTCGTAGGCCCGGTCGGTGCCGCTGGCGTCTGCGGTGACGGCGAGCCGGGTGATGTCGATGGTGTTACTGCCGCCGCTTAGGGTGTAGTTGCCGGCCAGGCCGGTGCCGTCGCCAAGGACGAGGGTGCCGAGGGTGAAGGCTTTGCCGTTGCCGACGTGCTTGTCGGCGACGCCGCCGCTGCCGGACAGCGCCAGGGTTTCGCTGCCGACCAGGGGGCCGAAGGTGAGGATGCCCGCAGCGGCGGCGGTGCTGCCGTCATAGACGCGGCTGCCGCCGAGATCGACCACGTAGGGCGAGATATCGGCGGTGGTCGCAGCGGTGGTGTTGAAAGTGTAGTTGCCGGCATCGATGCCGCCGGCACTGATGCCGCTGACGGCGACGGCCTTGCCCGTGCCGACGTTCTTGTCGCCGAAGGCACCGATGCCGCTGAAGTTGACCGTGTCACCAGGGAGGATGCCGCTGCTGTCCAGGCTCACCGCATCGACCGTGCTGCCGTCGTAGACGCGGTCGGTGCCGGTGGCATCGACGGTGACGCCGAGCGCGGTGACGGTGCTGGTGGTGTTGTCGACGTAGGTGACGGCATAGTTGCCACCGCTGTTGCCGTCGCTCACGGTGACGCCGGCGACGGTCACGCGCTTGCCGGTGCCGACGTTCTTGTCGGTGAAGGCGAAGTTGCCGCCGCTGATGGTGTCGCTGCCGAACAGCGTACCGCTGCTCACCACCGCTGCACCGCTCGCGCCCAGACCGCCATCGTAGGTTTTGCCGACGCTGCTGCTGCTGATCGTCAACGCCGCCTGACCGATGGTCAACGTGCCGGCCGTCAGGTCGATGTCATAACCCATCTGGCCGGAATGCAGGCCGCCATCCAGCGTGTAGTTGCCGGCATTGATCGCCGGGGTGCTGGTGCTGGTGCTGGTGTTACCAAGTACCAGGCTCGAATCCAGGCTGGTTGATGGCAGCCAGTAGCTCGGCGTCAATGTACCGAAGGTAACCCCGCTGCTGCCGGCAAAGGCGATGCCGTTGTAGGTCGCGCTGACATCCATGCCGGTGACTGTCAGACCGGTCATGAATGCGCGCAACAACGGCATGGTGTCGCCCGCGTAGATCCGCCAGGCCGCGGCGCTGCCACCGACCGTGCTTGCATCCGTGCCCCAGGCCGCAAAGCTGGCCGGGTCCATCATCTGCGCGGTGGTCAGGCCGGTACCGCCGTCGCTGGTGACCCGGCCGGTGGTTTCCGTGTCCCAATAGCCGTTGGTGGTCGTGCCGCCGACGAAGTAACCGACCAGACCGCCGACTTTGCTGCTGCCGCTGAGTGCGCCGGTGGCGTAGGCCTGACTGATCGTGCCAAAGTTGCCCCCGACCAGGCCGCCGACGTTGATGCCGCTGACCGCACCGGTGGCATAAGCCTGGCTGATCGTGCCGAAGTTGCCCCCGACCAGGCCGCCGACGTCGCTGCCGGTGTTGTGGACCGCACCGGTGGCATAAGCCTGGCTGACCGTGCCGTCGTTTTCCCCGACCAGGCCGCCGACCTCCAGGCCGTTGCCGCTGACCGCACCGGTGGCATAGGCCTGGCTGATCGTGCCGTTGTTGACCCCGACCAAGCCACCGACGTAGCTGCCGCCGCCGACCGTACCGATGGCATAGGCCTGGCTGACCGTGCCGCCGTCGTTGAAACCGACCAGACCGCCGACGAAGTCTCCGCCACCACTGACCGCGCCAGTGGCATAGGTTTGGCTGATCGTGCCACCGTGGCTCCACCCGACCAGACCGCCGATGTAGGTGTGGCCGGTTACGCTGCCTCCCAGCAAGCCGAGGTTGCGAATCGCGCTGCCGGAGTCGGTGACGCCGAGCAGGCCGACGTAGTCGATACCTGGCCGGTCGATGGTCAGGCCGCTGATGGTGTGGCTGAGGCCGTCGATGATG
This sequence comes from Rhodanobacter sp., assembly GCA_035514935.1. Lineage (GTDB taxonomy): Bacteria > Pseudomonadota > Gammaproteobacteria > Xanthomonadales > Rhodanobacteraceae > Rhodanobacter. The sequence goes on from DATJCF010000356.1 coordinate 2,306, forward strand.
CCGGTGAATCGCGTGGTGTAGTCGCCTATCGGCGCGAAGCCGGCACCGCTGTTCCAACTGACCGTGGCGCTGGCGTCGATGTCGTTGCCCAGCACGTAGCGGCCGGTGAGGTCGACACCCACAGCCTGCAGCTGATTCACGTCCAGGATAGCGGTGTAGAGATTGGGCCGATGCGTGGCCGTCACCGTGCCGGTGGGCAGGTCGTGGACGTTGAATACCTGGTTGCCGGCCAAGCCAATCAGGTAAGGCGTGGTCAGGTTGTCGGCATTGGCCCAGACGCTGGGGTGAAAGCCGGCAGGCATCGCCGCAATCAACGCCGTGGTGGTCAGGCCGGTACCGCCGCCTGCGCTGGTGATCTGGCCCGTGGTTTCCGTGTCCCAATAGCCGTAAGTGATCGTGCCGCTGTTGTCGTACCCGACCAGACCACCGACGTATCCGGTGCCGCTGACCGCACCGGTGGCATAGGCATTCACGATCAAGCCGTTATTGCTCTGCCCGACCAGACCGCCGACCTGGGCATTATTGCCGCCCGACACCGCACCGGTGGCATAGGCGTTGGTGATCGTGCCGCTGTTTTGCCCGACCAGACCGCCGACCTGGGCATTGTTGCCGCCCGACACCGCCGCACTGGCGTAGGCGTTGGTAATCGCGCTGCTGTTCTGCCCGACCAGACCGCCGACAGCGCCAGCGGCTGCACCCGTTACCGAGCCCCCCAGCAATCCGACGTTCTTTACCGTGCCGACGGAGCCCACGGTGCCGAACAGGCCGGCATAAGCGGTACTGCTGTCGACGATCAGATTGCCGACGGTGTGACCCAGCCCGTCGAAGGTGCCGGTGAAGGCGGTGCTTCCGCCGATGGATGCAAAGCCCGCACCACTGTTCCAGCCGGCCGTGCCGGAAGCATCGATATCGTTGGCGAGGGTGAAGCTGTTGCCCAGCCATGTGCCGACGCCTTGCAGGCCGTAGAGATCGGTGAGCTGGTAAGGGTTGATCGTCGTGCCGCTGCCACCGAGGGCGCGCAGGAAGTTGCCGCCGTGGATTTCAAAATCGGTGGCGCTGAAAGCCGACAGGCTGCCCACCTGCTGCCAGTTGCCACCATCGAGCACGAAGCTGGCCACGTTGAGCGCATCGGTATCGGTAATCGTGCCGCCGCTGTTCAGATGCAGGGCGTCGCCGTCGAGCGCACCGACGATGGTGACGTTGCCGGTGGTAGCGATGGCCAGCGTGCCGTTGGTCCAGGTGGCCCCGTTGTCCAGACGCACCTCGCCTGCGGCGCTGCCCGGCGTGCTGATGGTGCGGCTCGCGTTGCCCGTCGGCACGATGAGGTCGTAACCCTGTTGCGTGGAATACAGGCCGGAGAGATCGGCGTCCGAAGAGGCGATGTAGCCACCGCCAGTGGCCAGGCCGGTGAGCGTGAGGGTGGTGCCGGTGGTGGCGCCGAAAATTTTCGGATCGCCCAACGTGACGCTGGCGATATCTGCCAGCGCTGTGCCGCTGCCGTCGAAGTTCGGCTGCACCGTGTAGATCGTGAGGAAGCTGCGCAGCAGCGGTGCCGTGTGGCCTTCGTAGATCCGCCAGACGCTGCTGTCGCCGCCCGTGGCGGAAATGTCCCAGCCCGCAAAGGTGGAAAGCTGTTGCAACAGTGCCGTGGTCCGACCCGTGCCACCGGCACTGGCAGGCTGGCCGGTGGATTCGGTATCCCAGTAGCTGTTGCTGACGTCGGCACTGTCGCCATACCCGACCAAGCCACCGACGTTGCCGCTGCCGCTGACCGCACCGGTGGCATAAGCCTGACTGATCGTGGCGAGGTTGACGTCGTTGAACCCGACCAGACCGCCGACTTTGTTGCTGCCGCTGACCGCGCCGGTGGCGTAGGCTGCGCTTATTGCGCCGATGTTTCCGCCGGCCAAGCCGCCGGCGTAGCCGCCGCTGCTGACCGCACCGGTGGCATAGGCCTGGCTGATCGTGCCGGCGAAATCGTTCTGTCCGACCAAGCCGCCGGCGTAGCTGTCGGTGGCGCTGACCGCGCCGGTGGCATAGGCTTGGCTGATCGTGCCGCCGGTAAAGAACCCGTTGTATCCCGTGTTGTATCCGACCAGACCGCCGGCGTTGATGCCGCTGGCGCTGACCGCACCGGTGGCATAGGCCTGGTCGATCGTGCCGCAGTAGTTGTACCCGACCAGGCCGCCAACGTAGGCGTGGCCGGTGACCGCACCGGTGGCATGAGACTGGCTGATCGTGCCAAGGTCGTTGTAGCCGATCAGACCGCCGACGTAGTTGCTGGCGCTGATGCCGCCATCGTCGGACGCGTCGCTGACCGCGCCGGTGGCATAGGCGTGGCTGATCGTCCCTTTGTTGTCCCCGATCAGGGCGCCAACGTAGTTGTAGCCGGTGACCGACCCTCCGAGCAGACCGAGGTTGCGGATCGCGCTGCCGGTACCGACGGCGCCGAACAGGCCGATGTAGTCGGTGCTGGGCCGGTCGATGGTCAAGCCGTTGATGGTGTGGCCGAGGCCGTCGAAGGTGCCGGTGAACTGCGCGCCTGAATTGCCGAGCGGCGCAAAGCCGGTGTTGCCGTTCCAGTTCGCCGTGCCGCCGGCGTCGATGTCGGCACCCAGCGCGTAGTGGCCGCCGAGGCCCGCGCTGATGCCTTGCAGGTCCGTACCGGTCGCGCTGCCGGCTGCGCCCAGCGCGGTGATGATGGTGTACGGCTGGCTGTTGATGTTCAACGTGTTGTTGCTGCCGGTGAAATCCACCCGGCCGCCCTGGCCTGGCATGACGTTGACGGTGCCGCCGGCCACTGCCGCATCGGTGCCGTTGGCGGTGGCTGTGTTCAGCGCGAGGCCGGCGCTGCCGCTGGCGGTCATCACCGCATTGATGTTGATGTTGTTGGCGGCGGTCAGGGTGAGCGTGTTGGCGCCCCAGCTCACCGCGTCATTGACGTTGATGTTGCCGCTACCGGCACTCGAACCCTGGCTGGACAGGATCGTGACGTTGCCGCTGCCCAGCGCCGTGGTGAGCATGGCTCCGGAAATGTCGCCCGACGGCGTGCCCGCCGCCACCGTACCGGCCTTGTCCGGGGCGATGGTGAAATCCTGCGGATCGATCAGCCAGCTGCCGTTGTTGCCCGCGGCGGCCAAGGTGGAAATCCTGGTGCCGTCGCTTACCTGCACGTGCGCGGCCGAGGTTTCGATGAAGCCGCCATCCCCGCTGTTCGGTGCGCTGGCGTCCAGCGTGCCGGCCACGTGCGTGGTGCCCGCGGCCATGCCGCCGAGCAGTACGATCTTGCCGGCACGGTTCTGCACGGTTTGTGCCTGGATCGTGCCGGTGTTGTTGACCACGCTGGCCAGCAGGGCATCCTTCGCGCCAGCGCTCATCAACACCTGGCCGCCGTCGGCGACGATCAGCTGCCTGTTCTCGGCCAGCGCGTTCAAGGTGCTGGCGTCGACTCGCATGTCGAGCAGACGGTTGCCGTCGAAATTCAAGGTGACCGCGCTGCCGCCGGCCAGCGCCACGCCGCCGGCGGGCGCGTGGATCGCGCCCTGGTTGGACACGCTGTGGCCGAGCAAGGCCACGTAGCCGCCGGGCACGGCGATGAGCGTGCCGCGGTTGGTCACGCTGCCGCGGCCCGCGCCGCCAAAATGCAGCGTGCCGCGACCCAGTTCGCGGTCGCTGACGTCGAGCGTGCTGGCGACCAGGCCGCCCACGTTGACCTGCGCGCCTTGTCCAAACAGCACGCCGTTGGGATTGATCAGGAACACCTGGCCGTTCGCGTTCAAGTGGCCGAGGATCACGCTGCCATTGGCGTCGGCGATGCGGTTGACGGCGATGGACTGCGCGTTCGGCTGCACGAAATTGACCGTGCTCTGCGCGCCGACGTTGAAGCTCTGCCAGTTCAGCGACAGGTTCTGGCTGTGCTGGTTGATGGTGGTGGTGAGCCCGCTCTGGCTGATGTGGCCGCTGCCGGCCGTGACCTGGCCGCCTTGGGGACTGGTGGTTGCGCCTGCAGCCATCGCCATGCCCGGCACGGGCGACAGGCTCAGAGGCAACACGGCGAGCCACGCCAACCGCTGCGGTCGCGACGTACGCCCGGCCTTGCCGCGACCGCTGGCAAGTTCGGAAACGACAAGCCAGGCGCGGCGAACCTGACTCCAGACCAGCCGGTAGATGTGATTCACGCGATTCCCCTGTTGCGCAATGCGGACATCCCCGGCGCGAGCACTTGGGCGTGCTCGGATGACCGGGTCGTACAGCGGCGAATTTTGCGCGCGAAAGCACAGGCGACTTGATCGGCCGTCTCAGTTTGGGGGAAAGATGGAATGCCCCGGCAGGTGGCCGGCACATCGCGCCGGGTATCGATTTGCAGGAGCGCACCCTGTGCTCTTGCTCTTGCGAATCCCGAATCCCGAATCCCGAATCCCGGCAGAAAAGCGTCGCGCACCGGTGCGCTCCTGCAGATTTTCGAGATTGCTGACAGCGTCATCGGGGGCGCCAGGCCGGCAAGGAGTGCGTTGCGTCATGCCACGGCATGCGGCGGTAAACGCGGGCGCGAGTCCTGTAGCATGGGCATGCGAACGGGGCCCGGAATGACCAGCAACAGCAGCAGCCATGTCGGTGTCGGCCCGAACGCTTTCGCGCCGACCCACCGTCACTTCAGCACCGGCGACATCGCACGGGCACGGCAGCTGGTGGCCTGGCGCGAGCAGACCTCGTCCTTTCTCGATATAGCGGTGTCGCGCGCGCAGATAGTCGACGGGTTCCGCGCCACGCTCGACTATTACCAGGTCGATGGCATGACGTTTCTCGACTCCCGCACCGACCCGGTCACCCAGACCCGTACCGTGGCGCGCATTTCCGCGGACGCCATGCGCGATTATGTTTTCCACGTGCTGGTGGGCGGCGGTGCCGAAACCACCACGGGTCTGTATCCGCGGCGCAAGGCGCTGCAATCCCGACCGGGCATCCTGGCGCTGGACATGAACCAGCCGATGCGCATGGAGCGGGAACACAGGAGCCGGGTCATGGCCTTGTTCCTGCCGCGCGCGCTGGTGGAGTCGGTGCTGCCCGATGCGGAATCGCTGCATGGCCGCGTGATCGACGAAACATTGCCACTGGCGCGCATGTTTCTCGGTGAACTGCAGGCGCTTGCCAGCAACATCGGCGCGATGAGCGGGGCCGAAATCCACGGCACGATGACCACCTGCGCGCAACTGATCATCGGCGCCTTCGCCAAACAGTGCGGCCTGGGTGGCGACGCGCGTGCGGCGGTTCGCGCGGCGGTGTTCGGCAGCGTACGACGCCATGTCGAACAGCACCTGCACGAGCCGGGGTTGTCGCTGGAAAACATCGTCGACACGTCGCGGCTGTCACGCGCCACGCTGTACCGCCTGTTCGAGCATGAAGGCGGTCTGGCCACCTACATCCGCAATCGCCGGCTGCGCGAAGCCGCGGACGAACTCATCCGGTTCCCGCAGGCACCGGTGGTGCAGATCGCCTACGGGCTCGGGTTCAAGAGCGCGGCGGACTTCAATCACGCGTTCCGCCGCGCCTATGACATGCCGCCGCGGGACTTCCGTCGTTTGACCGGCTTGCCCGAAGGTGGGGCGCCAAGTCAGTAGCTGGCGGCAGGGATTCAGTGCGCCACGCTCAAAACACCCAGACGAAGCTCATGCGTGCGGCCTGATCGGTGGTGTGGCTGGCGAACTGCCCGCTGTAGCTGGCATCGAACGAGATCGTCGGCGCCAGCGCGAAGCTGATGCCGGCGGTCACCGCCGCCGCGTTGCGCGCCACGGCCACGCCGGTGACATCGAACGTGTCGCCGCCGCCGGCAAACCGCTGGCTGTCGTTCGGCACGGTGTCGCCCCACGCATGTTGCCAACCCACGCTGGCGTGCCCACGGATGCTGCCGGCGGTATCCAGCGCGAGGCTGCCACGCCAACCGAGCGTGGCACGTGTTTGCGCGGTGTCTTTCGCGCTCACGTCCAAGGCCGCGGCGGTGCCGGTCTCGTGGATCGCCGCCGTACTCAGCCGCTCATGTGCCAGGCGGACGAACGGTGTCAGCGTGCCGCGATCGAACGTCATCGCGTAGCTGCCATCGACATACGCCTGCGCGGTGGTGGCGTGGTAGCGGCTGTTGGCCGAGCCATCGAAATCGCCAAACGCCAATGCCCGGTGCGTGCCGATCGACTGCCAGCCGTAGATCGCCGCGCCCTGCCACTGCAGCGGGCCGGTTTGCGTGCTGCCGTAGATGCCAAGGTTCTGCTTCTGCGCATGCGACGACGCGCCCAGCGTACCGATGCGGGTCGAGGTTTCGCCCGACGCGATCAGAACGCCCAGTCGCGACGCCGCGCCGACCGGCCGATCGGCACCTACCAGCACGCCGCTGCCGTGTGCTTTCACCGCGGCGGCATGACCGTCGCCAGAGTGATCGTCGTCGTGTCCCCACACGGCGCTCCATGCGGTGACGCCGCTGTCGGCCGTCGCGCTCAAGCCGTTGGACTGATTGCCCAGGCCGAGCAGGTGATGGTTGACCGCGTCGCGCACATGGCGCTCGCCTTCGATGATCGCGGTGCGCGTGCTGGCGTGGATCTCGCCGGCGAGTTGCTCGTAAGCATGTTGCGCGCCGGCGGCATCGAGCTTGACCAGCGCGGCATACACCGGCGAGTTGGCACCGAGGCTTTCCGCCGCCGCGGCAACGGCGCGCTGGTTGCGGGTCTGGCCGACATCGGCAAAGCCCACGTCGTTGCGTTGCAGCGACAGGTTCACGGCGTTCGCGCTGTAGCTCAGCACCGGATCGAGGAACGCCAGGTTGGACGTGGCCGAGGCGAACGTGCCGCTCACGCCACCGCCTGCCGTGAGGATGGTGGAGCTGGTGAGCGGCGCCCACGTGCCGGCCAGCGCCTGCAGCTGCACGTTGCCGCCCAGGATCTTTGCCGTGCCGGTGACCGCGATGCGATCGGTGCTGCCATCCGGACTCGCTTCGAGCTGATAGCTCGAGCCACTCCGGAACACGGCGTTGCCGCTCACCGCAAGCGTGCCGATGGAGTTGCCCGGTGTGACGGTGCCGGCCAGGTCGAGCCCGCCGACGGTACCGATACCGCCGAGCAAGGCACCCGACGCGATCGTCACCGTGCCACCGAGCGTGGCACCGGCGTGGCTGTCGTCACCGACGACCAGCTTGCCGTCGCTGACGGTCGTGGCGCCGCTGAACGGGTTGCTGCCGTTGAAGGTCAGCGTGCCGCTGCCGGTCTTGGTCAAGCTGCCGGTACCCGCCAGGGTGCCGGCAAAGAGGCTGTCGGTGTTCTGGTCGAACACCAGGGCGGCGTTGCTGATGATGTTGCCGTGCAGGCTGCCCGCATCGCCATGCAGCGTGCCGGCGTTGACTATGGTGCCGCCGGTGTAACTGTTGGTGCCGGTCAGGGTCAGCACGCCGCTGCCGTTCTGGCTCAGCGAGCCGCTGCCACTGATCGCGCCGGCAAAGCTGAGGTTGTCGCTGTGATCGAAGACCAGCTGGCCGCCATTGGCCACGTTGCCGACGATCATGCCGGTGCTGCCGCCGTTGCCGAGCTGCAGTGTGCCGGCACCGATCGTGGTGCCGCCGGTGTAGGTGCTGGCACCGGTCAGCACCAGCGTGCCGGTGCCCTGCTTGAGCAGTGCGCCGCTGCCGGAAATCACGCCCGCGTAGGTGCCATCGACGGACTGGTTGAACGCCAGCGTCGCGTTGTCGGTGATCTGCGTACCCTGCAGGCTGGTCGTGTCGCCGATCAGGGTGCCGCCACTGATCAGCCAGTGCTGGTCGGCGCTGCCGGTGCCGGTCAGCGTCCAGCTGCTGAGGCCGGTCTTGCTGAACTTCGCAAAGCCCGCGTACTGCGTGCCGGCATGGCTTCCCGGCAATGTGGCGACGAGAGTCGATACGTCGAACGTGTTGCCGCCGATGGCATCGACATCGCCGCCCAACGCCAGCGTGTCGCCGCCGATGTTGCCGCTGCTGCTGACCACATTGCCGGTGAAGCTGTAGCCGCTTTCCAGCGTCAGCATATTGCCGCCGCCGCTGAGTTCGACCGCACTGGCTTGCGTGCTGCCGTCGCCGCCCATGCCGCCGTTGATCGCGCCGCTGTTGGTGATGGTGCTGCCACCCGTGCTGACCACGCCGACGCCGCCGGTGCCGTTGTCGCCACTGCTACCGAGGGTGCCGCCGAAGCCGCCGTTGGCGACGCCGCCCATGCCGCCAGTGCTGCCGTTACTTCCGTTGATCGTGCCCGTGTTGGCCAGGGTAAAGCCCAGGCCGCTGACGCCGGCGCCACCGGTACCGCCAGTGCCACCAGCGCCGCCGGTGCCGCCGGGGCCGCCGAGGCCGCCGACGCCACCGTTGCCACCGTTGCCGCCCGTGCTGCCGGCGCCACCGGTGATCGTGCCCGTGTTGCTCAGGGTAAAGCCCGAGCCATTGACGCCAGCGCCACCGGCGCCACCCGCCCCACCAGCGGCCCCGGTGCCACCAGCCCAGTAAGCACTGTAGTTGCAGCAGGCGTCTCTGCCGCTGTAGCCGAGGCCGCCGCCGCTGCCATTGCCGCCGGTGATCGTACCCGTGTTGATCAGGATAACGTCCGTGCCGCTGACGCCGGTGCCGCCAGCGCCGCCAGCGCCGGCGGAACTGTTGCCGCCGCTGGCGCCAGCGCCGCTGTCGCCGCCGGCGCCGCCGGCGCCGCCTTTGATCGCGGCGTTGTTGGTCAAGGTCAGTCCACCACCGCTGACGTTGGCGCCTGCGCCGCCGGTGCCGCCGAGGCCGCCGAGGCCGTCGGTGCCATAGCCGCCATAGGCCCCGTTGCCACCCTTGCCGCCGGCGATCGTACCCGCCGTATTGGTCAGGGCAACGTCGGTGCCGCTGACACCTGCGCCGCCGGTGCCGCCGTTGCCGCCCACGCCGCCGGTGCCGCCGTACATGCCGGCACCGCCGTTGCCACCCTTGCCACCGGTGATCGTACCCGCGCTGGTCAAGGTAAAGCCCGTACCGCTGACGCCATGGCCGCCGTTGCCACCGCTGCCACCCAGGACAGGGGCGCCGCCGATGCCGTAGCCTGCGCCGCCCCTGCCACCGTTGCCGCCGTTGCTGCCGGCGATGGTGCTGTTGGCATAGTTGTTCAGGGTAAAGCTCGCGCCGCTGACGCCGGTACCGCCACTGCCGCCATGGCCGCCGTTGCCACCGTAGTTGTCGAGGCCACCGGCGCGGCCGCTGCCACTG
>DATJCF010000357.1:0-18137 GCA_035514935.1 Rhodanobacter sp.
GTCCCACGTCGGCCGGCGGAAACACCCAGGCGATCACCGGCACCGTCACCAGGCCGAGCGCGGCGGTGGCGATGGGGCCAACGGCAAATGCCAGAGCGGTGCGTAGGTTCATCCGTTGATCGGTCCGATGGGGCGCGTCGCGATTACCTGCCCGCCGCATGCTGGATGGCTGGCGCCGCCTGCTGCCGGCGACGCGTCGGGCGGTCGTCGGCGGCGCCGAGGGCGACGATGCCGGCCACGAAATCGCGGTAGTTCCTGGCGGCGTCGAAGCCGGCCTCGATCGCCTGCCGCGCGTTGGCGCGCAAATGCGCGTGCCCATCGGCGAAGGCGACCCGTGCCATTGCACCGGCGATTTCCTCCGCGTCCGGTTGCGCGCCAAGCAACACGCCGCAGCGCGCGGACACCAGGCTGGAGATGCCGCCCACGTCAGGCGCAACCACCGGCACGCCCGCACTCATCGCCTCCATGATGGACACCGGAACGCCTTCGGACTCGCTGGTGTTGATCAGCATGTCCACCGGCGCATCGCGGTAGAGCGCCGCGACGGCGTGGTGGGGCAGCTCGCCGGTGAAGGTGAACTCGAGGTTGCCCAGGCCGCCCAATTCCCGTTCTGCCAGCGCCCTCGTTTCCTCCAGCAACGGGCCGCCGCCGACGTGCGTCCAGGTCGTGCGGATATCGCGGTGCCGGCGGGCGAACAGGCGCAGCGCGCCGATCATCCGGTCCAGCCGCTTCACGCGCATGCAGGACGCCACCGACACCACGCGCAGGCTGCCGACCGGACTCGGACGGGCGAGGGTGCTGGCCAATGGCACACCCAGCGGACTGATGCGGATGTTCTCCACTGGCGCACCGTAGGTTCGTTGCAGGTACGTCCTGGCTTCGCGGGACAACGCGAAGACCGCGTCGAAGGCGGCGATGAACTGCCTCTTGAGCGGCATGTAGCCGTGATCGCGGCGCGCCTCGTACAGGTCGTACCCGTGCGCGCGCGAGACCACCTTGCGCACCGCACCGGCTTCCCTGGCGAGCACGGCGGCGCAGGCCTGGGTGTCGTTCCAGTAGCAGTAGGCCACGTCGATGCGGCCGTGGGCCTTGGCGTGCCGTTGCAACTGCGCGGATTGTTCGAGCGCCTTGGACGTGTGCAGCAGGGCGCGGACGATGGTGCGCGGCTGGAGTTTGCGCGACCGCCGCAGATAATCCAGCTCACGCCAGAAGATGGCCGAACATGGCGCCGCCAGCACATGCCACAGGCGTCCGATGCCGACAGTGCCTGCCATGCCTGTATCGACCGCGACGCGTGCCGGCACGGGCCGCGGGGTGCCCGTCGCCAGTGCAGGCAACAGGGTCACGCTGATGTCGTCGCGCGCGGCCCAGTAGCCGATCTCGTCCTCGATGAACTGCTCACCGGGGAGATAGGGATAGGCGTTGGTGAGGATGGCGATTCTCACGACGTCGCGGCCATGCCCGAGGTGATGATGTCGGTCACGCGCTGCTGGTAGGTGGCGTGGTCCACCTTCAGCGGAATGCTGATCTTGAAACAGCCGACCGCGGCGAGGCTTCCCGAGAGCACCCGGCGCCAGTTCGCGGCGACCTCTTCCATCGTCAGCATGGCGGTGCGCGCGGTGGCCAGCGCGTTGTATTTCTCCCAGTACAGGTGGTCGTGGAAGACGCTGTATTCGGCGCTGACCACGGCGATCGTCATGTCCACGACGTTGGCCAGGCTCAGCCTGGACAGGCGGATGTCGGGTACGTCCTCGCGCACCACGTAATACAGGCGCGACAGCGGGGCCGATGCGGAATCCACGCTTGAGTACAGGCGGTCGGGCGACATCTTGCGGCGCACGCTGGCGGGATTCAGCCGGTTCTTGATGGCGAAGTGGGCGCGGTCGATCCAGCCACGCCCCGCCAGCAGCTCGCGCTTCATCTGGTTGCCGGCGCAGTTGTAGCCGTAGATCTTCGGCCAGGCCATGTTGCCGTGGACGCGACCGGTATCGGACATGACCACGATGTCGTCGCTGACGAAGCTGGCGTCAGGATGGCTGCGCAGCGCCAGCATCGCCGACGACTTGCCGGCGCCGCCGGTACCGGCGAGCAGGCAGGCGCTATCGCCGATCGTCACTGCCGACGCATGGATCGGCACCATGTCGTCGAAAAAATACACCGACGGCACCAGCACCAGCTCGTGCAGGAGCTGCTCGAACGCCTCGGTTTCGCGCGCGTATTCCATCGACAGCAGTTTGTGGGCCACGCGCCGCATCCCGCGGCGACGCCGGATGGCGACCTCGACATTGAGGCGGCCGTCGCCGGAGCGCTCCCAGCAGACGTCGACGCCGGGAAACACGGTGCGCATGCCGTGCTCGAAGGCTTCATGCACGCGTGGGTTGATCGCCGTGGGACGGCGCGCCGCCACGGCGTCGACGATGCGGATGTTCACCTCGGGCGCGCGGCCGGGCGCGTCCGCATACAGGCGCAGGCTTTCCGTCAGCGGCGCCTCCAGGCTCGTGTCGCAGGAAAAGGCATAACACTTTCCGAAAATGATTTTCTTCATGCAGGACAAACCCGGCGCGACGGCAGATGGGAGAGAACCGACGCCAGCGCCGACACGATGGACTGCTGCTGGTCGGCGCCAAGGTAGGGCGACATCGGCAGGCTGATGACCTGCCCGGCGAGGGCGTCGCCTACCGGCAACTGCCGTTTGCGATCGGCCACGGCCGGCTGCCGGTTGAGCGGTAACGGGTAGTGCACGGCGGTGGGGATGCCGGCGTCCTTCAGCCGCGCCTGCACCTCGTCGCGGTCGGGCACCTGCACGGTGTACTGCGCCCACGCGCTGCGGTTGTGCGTTTCGACGAAGGGCGCGATCGCCAGCTCGGCGTCGGCGAACAGCCGGGCGTAGGTCTGCGCCACCTGCTGGCGCAACGCGATCTCGTCGTCGAGGATGTCGAGCTTGGGCAGCAGGATCGCCGCCTGCAGCGTATCCAGGCGGCTGTTCACCCCCACGCGTACGTGGTGGTATCGCCGATCCTGGCCATGCCGTGCGATCTGTCGCACGAGGCGGGCCAGCTCCGCGTCGTCGGTCAGCACGGCACCACCGTCGCCGTAGCAGCCCAGTGGTTTGGTCGGGAAGAAACTGGTGCAGGCGAGGGTGCCGAGACTGCCGCTGCGGCGGTTTTTGTAGCTGGCGCCGAAACTCTGCGCGGCATCCTCGATGACGGCAATGCCATGTTTCGCGGCGATCGCGTTGATGGCGTCGAAATCGGCGCACTGGCCGTAGAGCGAGACCGGGATGATGGCCCGCGTGCGCGGCGTGATGGCGGCTTCCAGCAGCTCGGGATCGAGGTTGAAGGTGCGCGGGTCGACATCCACGTACACTGGCGTGGCGCCGAGCAATGCCACGGTTTCGGCGGTGGCGATATAGGTGAAGCCCGGCGTGATCACCTCGTCGCCGCGACCGATGCCCAGCGCCATCTGCGCAACCTGCAACGCATCGGTGCCGTTGGCCACCGCGATGCAATGTGCCACGCCGGCATAGGCGGCCAGCTTTTCCTCCAGCTCGCCCACTTCAGGACCGAGGATGTACTGGCCGTGCGCAAGTACGCGGGCGATGCCCGCATCGAGCCGGTCCTTGATGCGCGCCTGCTGCGTCCTGAGGTCGATGAAGTCGATCATGCCGCCGCCCCCTGCCGCTGCAACGTGCGGCCGCTCAGCACGTAGCGCTTGCCGGTATGTGCGCAGACATCCTCGGCGTGCCCTTCCAGCGGCAGGTTCAGCTGCTCGCCGAACTCGCTCATCCAGCCGATCTGTCGTGCCGGCACGCCGACCATCAGCGCGTAGGCGGGCACGTCCCGGTTGATCACGGCGCCGGCGCCGACGAAGGCGAACTCGCCGATCGTCACGCCGCAGACGATGGTGCAGTTCGCGCCCAGGGTGGCGCCCCTGTTGACCACGGTGTCGCGGAAATCGCTCCTGCGCTCGATCAGCGAGCGCGGGTTGTACACGTTGGTGAACACCATGCTGGGGCCGCAGAAGACGGCTTCCTTCAGCGTCACGTTGTCGTACACCGACACGTTGTTCTGGATCTTGCAGCGGTCGCCGATGACGACCTTGTTGCCCACGAACACGTTCTGCCCCAGCGAGACTCCGCTGCCGATGCGCGCGCCGCCGCAGACATGAGTGAAGTGCCACACGCGGGAGCCGGCGCCGATCTGGGCGCCTTCATCGACGATCGCGGAGGGGTGCAGGTAATAGTCCATGCGGCTCTCTCTTCAGGCTTGCCGTGCGAGGAAGGGGTGCGCTTCGCCAGCGTGGGGGGCGGGCTTGCCGTTGCGGATGGCCGATACCGTTTCGATGGCGACGCGGTTTTCCTCCAGACCGAAACCGCGTCCGGCGAGGATCTCCTCGTAGCTGCGGTTGTGCAGGTCGGTGAAGCCGCCGGAGAACTCGATCTCCTGGCCATCCACGGTGATCGAGCGGTAGGTGCGCTGGCCAGCTTCGCGCAGCGTGGCCGGTACATCCTCGATATCCACCGACAGGAACCAGCGCACGCGGGCGTTCTGGTATTCCAGATAACCGGCGGCTTTCGTCTCGCTGTCCAGGTGCACCACGTTCATCTGCAACGGGCCGAAGATGTGGTGCAGCATGTCGAAGAAGTGCACGCCGATATTGGTGGCGATGCCACCGGATTTTTTCGGGTCGCCCTTCCAGCTTTGCAGGTACCAGTGGCCGCGCGAGGTGACGTAGGCGAGATCCACCTCGTGCTTGCGGTCGTGCGGGCCGCGTTGCACCTGCTCGCGCAGGGTCACGATGGCCGGGTGCAGGCGAAGCTGCAGGATGGTATTGACCCGCTTGCCGGTGTCGCGCTCGATGTCCAGCAGGCCGTCGATGTTCCAGGGGTTGAGCACCAGCGGCTTTTCGCAGATGGCGTGGGCGCCGGAACGCAGCGCGAAACGCATGTGCGAGTCGTGCAGGTAATTGGGCGAGCAGATGGCGACGTAGTCGATCTGGCCGCCGTTGCCGGCACGCCGGCGCAGGTCCACGTGGCGGTCGAAGCGCTCGAATTCGGTGAAGAAATCGGCGTTGGGAAAATGGCTGTCGATGACGCCGACGGAGTCGTTGGGGTCGAATGCGGCCAGCAACTGGTTGCCCGTGGTCTTGATGGCCTGCATGTGGCGGGGGGCGATGTAGCCGGCGGCACCAATGAGGGCGAAGTTCTTGGAGCTAGGCATGGATGGTCCTGCGTGTTGCGTGATCCCTGTTTTGTTCGTGCGTTCGTCGCTTCGGCAGGCGTCATCTCGACGGCAGGCCGACGCCGTAATAGGCGTAGGAGTAGTAGCCCCGGCTGCGCTTCTCCACGGCGTTGAAGATGGCGCCCTTGAGCGGAACGTTGTTCTGCTCGAAACGCTGCCGCGCCAGTGCGATCTCGCGCGCCTGGTTGATGCCGAAGCGCACCACCAGCAGGGCGGTGCCGGCGTGATGGCCGATGATGGCGGCGTCGGTAACCGCCAGGATCGGCGGGGTGTCGATGATGATCAGGTCGTACAGCGGCCGCAGGTGTTCGAGCAGTGCGGAGAAGCGGGCGTTCATCAGCAGCTCGGAGGGGTTCGGCGGCAACTTGCCGCGGGCGATGAAATGCAGGTTCTCCATCAGGCCGACCTGACGCGTCGCCGCGGCCAGTTCCGCCTGGCCGGTGATCAGCTCGGAAAGGCCGACCTCGGCCCTGCCGCCGACCAGCTTGTGCAGCGAACCCCGGCGCATGTCGCCGTCGATCAACAGCACCCGCTGGTTGCTCTGGGCCACGACGGTGGCAAGGTTGGCTGCGACAAAGGTCTTGCCGACGTCCGGGCTGGAGCCGGAGATCATGAGTACGTTGTTCTTCGCTTCCAGCCGGGCGAAATGCAGGCTGGTGCGCAGGCTGCGCAAGGCTTCGGTGGCCAGGTCCGCGGGCGCATCCATGACCAGCAGGCGCTGCTTGCCCCGCCCATGGAGGCGCATGTTCTGCTGCAGCGTCTGCTCGCGCGGGCTGATCGGGATGGTGGCGTACACGGGCAGGCCGATCTTCTCGATGACGGCCGGGTCCTCGATGCCACGATTGAGCATCTGCCGGATGAACACGAAGACGAGGGCCACGAAGGCGCCCAGCAGCGTGCCGCCGAGCACGATGATGGTTTTCCGCGGCCATACCGGTCGCGTGATGTCCACCGCCGAGCTGTCGATGATGCGCACGTTGCCCACCGTGCCGGCACGCGCGATATCCAGCTGCTGGGCCTGGTTGAGCAACCCGGTATAGGTGTCGTTGCTGACCTGCACGTCACGCTTCAGCTTCAGCAGCTGTTGCTGGGTATCGGGCAGGTCGCCCACCCGCTTGTCGATGCCGCCCTTTTGCGCCTCGAGCTGACCGATCTGCTGGACCAGCGCCTTGTACGCCGGATGCTCGGGCGTGTACTGGCGCTGCATGTCCGCCAGCTGCAGGCGCAGCTTCTGGATGTTGGACTGGATGTCCACTTCCTGATCCAGCAGCCCCTGGGTCTGCATGCTGATGTCGACCGAGTGCGCCTTGATCTGGTAGGCGTTGAGCGCGGCGGTGGCCCGTTCCAGGTCGCGACGCACGTTGGGCAACTGCTCCCGCACGAACTTCAGGCTGTTCGCCGCTTCGGCGGAGTTGCGGTTCACGTCCTGCTGCACGTAGAGCTCGCCAACCTCCTTGAGCACGTTGGCGGCCAGCTGCGGGTCGGGGTTGTCGTAGGTCATCTTGAGGATGCCCGACTCCTTGCCCTCCTCGTTGACGTTGATGGCGCTCTGCAGCCCGTTGATGACGGTCAACCGCCGATGGCGGAATACGCTGAACTGCGTGCCCGGGTTCGCCACCAGGGTCTGGACCTGCATGGTCACGCCGTGGCCGCTGGAGGTCTGGCCGAGCTTGCCGGAGACCAGGACATTCTCGTCGGCATCCACCAGCTCGTAGGCGCCGTTCCTGCCGGCGATCAGGGTGAGCGGCTGATCCAGCAGGCTGTCCGGAACGTCCAGCTGGAAAATCTCCAGCTTCGAGCCGCCCCAGTCGTACTCCACTTTGTTGAACAGGGGCGGGGACACCAGGCCGGGATTGTTCGCCGCATATTTGCGCGCGAAGTACTTGCCGATGATGGGCATGCGCCGCGGGTGCGCCTCGATGGCCAGCTTGAGCTCGTCCACCGCGGCGCCAAGCACCATGCGCGAGGTGATCAGTGCGGTTTCCGTCGTGGCTTCGGGGCTGGACGCCCCCAAAGTCTGGGTCAGCGCGCTGAGCCCTGGCAGGCTTGGCACTTTCTGTTCCACCTGCACCACCGAGGTGGCCTGGTAGATCGGCGTCGTCAACATCGCGTAGGCGATGCTGAGCAGTACGAATACGCCGGTGATGATGCCAATCAACCATTTGTGGTCGCTGAGGGTGCCGAGCAATTCGCTCAGGTCAATCTCGTCATCGCGCTGCACAGGGTCTTGAATGGCGGCCATAGGGGGAATCAACTCGTGGCATGGGTGGGAATTACAGATAGGGCTCCCAACTGCTGACACCCTGCGTGATTATCTGGTGAACATGTTCGAATGCGGCTCGGTGTTGTCGATAAGGGTCGGGGATGTCACTCCCCTTCAACCATTTGTCGAGCAGATAGACCTTTCCATTGATCTCCGGCGAAAATTGAATCATTGCGCCCAAATGGCTCTTTTCCATACCCAGTATCAGGTCGGCCTCGCGCAGCATTGGCGGCGTCAATTGGTGCGCCCGATGCATGCTGCCGTCGATGCCGTCCTCGGCAAGTAATTGCAGGGCATTCGCGTCCATGGGCCTGCCCACGAGCGCGCCAATTCCGGCGCTGCTGAAGCTGATATCGCGCGATTCCATGCGCTGGCGAAACAGGTATTCCGCCGTCGGGCTGCGGCAGATATTGCCCATGCAGACGATCAGTACGCGTTTGAACACAATATCGAAGCACTCCCGCAGCCCGGGTCAGGGTCGATCAGGCGCTAGACGTGGCGGAATCATGCTTCATTCCATCCCTGTGAAGCATCGCAAGGGAATATATGGCTTGCCAAAGGGCTGGCCCTTGTCGATGCATGCAAGTTTGGTAATCAGGTGGGTCGACCGCCAATAGGAATGGTGGTGCAAGCTCGATTATCTTGTTGTCTCACGTTTAATAAGAAGTGGATGCATTGTTGCAAGGCCGTCTTGTCATCGCGTGGCTGAAATGTGGCCTTCGATGATTGCATGGTCGAACGGTCTTACAGTGAATGCAGGCCAAATGATCCATTCAATCGCCATGATTAGCGTGAATACAAATGTGAATTCACATGTCGATTACATCGGTTATGTCACGCCTGCACGGCTGGGCTTGGCGGGTACGTTGCGAGAGGACGTTCAGACGGCTGAACGCGCCGGGCTGCGGCACGTGAACGGGGCTGATGGCGGGCGGGTCGAGGCCATCACGCGCCCAAACAAAAACGCTCCACGCCACGAGGGCATGAAGCGCTGTTTGTCGACATGAGTGGTGGAGCGGATGGGGATCGAACCCACGACCTTCGCATTGCGAACGCGACGCTCTCCCAGCTGAGCTACCGCCCCACGTAAGCGGCGAATATTAGCAGCGCATTCCGGATTCGCCAAGCATCACGATCACGCGGGCAGCAAGGCCGACAAGTGGTCGTGCAGCACTTCGCGCCGCCAGCCTTCCAGGAATTCGGGCCATTCGGCGGTGACCACGTATTCCTCCAGCACCTTGCGCGGGCACAGCAGGCCCGATGGCAGGTCGAGGGCGGTGGCGCGGTCGTCGACCTCCTGCTTCATCGCCGCCAGCGCCTTTTTCGCGTTGCCCTGGGGGTGGGCGGGGATAAGGGCGGTGGCGGCGATCTCGTCGGCCTCGACCGGCTGGCTCATCAGCTCGAACAGTTCGCTGCGCTGGGCCGAGCGCAAGGCGCGCTGGCCGCGGCTGCGCTGTTCGAGATCGGACAGCGTGGTGGCCGGCTGCGCTGCCAGGCTCAGGGCCAGCGTGTCATCCATCAGCCAGGGGCGCGGCCGATCGAGGCTGCGCGCACTGCGGTCGCGCCACAGCAGCAACCGCCGGAGCAGCGCCTGTTTGGCCTGCGGCCATTCGGCGGCGGCGCGCAGGGCGCGTTGGGGTTGCGGGTCACCGTCGCGATGGCTGGCGCGGCGCTTCAGTCGTTCGCAGTCCTCCGCGTGCCAGGCGCTGCGGTCGCGCTGTTGCAGGCGTTCGCTCAACTGTTCGTGGATGGTCTTCAGGTAGACCACGTCGAGTGCGGCATAGGCGCGTTGCGAATCGGTCAGCGGGCGCTGCAGCCAGTCGGAGCGGGTTTCGCCCTTGTCCAGATCCACGCCCGCCAGTTCCGCAACCAGTGCGCGATAACTGATGCCCAGGCCCATGCCGACAAAGGCGGCGGCGATCTGGGTGTCGAACAATTGCTGCGGGCCGTCGGGCAGCAGTGGCGCCAGCGTTTCCAGATCCTCGCTGGCGCTGTGCATCACGGTGACGGCCGTGCCATCGCCCAGCCGCGGCTGAAGTGCATCGCCGATCTCGAATGCCAGCGGGTCCACCAAGGCATGCCGGCCGTTCCATCCCAATTGCAGCAGCGCCAGTTGCGGGTGGAAGGTATTGCGACGCATGAATTCGGTATCGACGCCGACTGACGCCGCATCGGGGAGCGCGTCCAGCCACGCCTGCAGTGCATCGCGGTTATCGATCCATTCGGCGTCAGCCGTGACGGGCAAGAGCATGCAAGATCCTTGATGTGCTGCGGACAGGATGTGCGACGGGCAGATTGCCCTGCCAGCAGTTTGTGCCTAAGGTGAGCAGCGCACCATAACAGGCCGCCCCGAGGACGCCCAACCCATGCCAAGCAATACCGTCTTGCGCCGCCAGCGCGCCATGGGTGGCGCGCTGGGTGTACTGGTGCTGGCGTTCGCGCTGACTTATCACTTTTTTCCGCACCTGTTTCACGTCACTTCCGAACAGACGACTCCGCGCGGCATGTCGCTGGGCGGCCCCAACGCGGGGCAGCAGCAACGCGAGCAGGTGCCGGCGATCGCCGAGGTCAATGCCGGCCCGCCAATGACGCTGGCGCCGGCCAGTGTCATCGCCGCACGCATGAAACATGGCAACGCCCATCTGCCTGAGCAGTTGAGCGAGGACCCGCCGGCGGTGCGCGCGCTGTTGGCGCGGGGCACCAAGGCGTTGCGCGCCGGCGAACTGGTGGGCGCCAAGGAAAGCGCCGCCGCGCTGTTCGCCCAGGCGCTGAAGGAAAAGCCGGACAGCCGCCGCGCCGCGCAGGGCCTGTTCGATGTGCGTGCGCGGCTGGTGGCGCAGATCGGGCAGGATATTGCGGTGGGCGACGCCGAAGGCGCGGTGGAATTGCTCGATGCGCTGCGCACGCTGCCGCATGCCGGCGATGACGTGGCGCAACTGGAAACGCAGCTGAAGACGCTGCTCACCATGCGCCCGATGCTGGCCAGGGCGGCCAGCCAGTTGCAGCAGGGCAAGGCCGACCAGCCGGCGGGCGACAGTGCGCTGGATACCTATCGCGAAGTGCAGAAGCTCGATCCGCAGAATGCGGTGGCGGAGCAGGGTATTTTCCAGGTGCAGCGCGTGGTGCTGGACCGTGCGCTGGCGGCGGTGGCGCAGAACAAGTTCGACGAAGCCGACAAGGAACTGGCGCGGGCGGCCGAGATCCACCCCGGCTCGCAGCAGTGGCAGGACGTGCGCAAGCGGGTTGACGACATCCGCGGTCAGCGCGCCAACGGAATACTGGCCCAGGGGCGCTCGGCGCTGGATGGCGGCAATCTTGCGCTGGCCGAAAAGCTGGCGCGCCAGGCGCGCGACGTCGATCCCCACCTGCCGGCGCTGGATGAGTTCGACGAGCAACTGGTCAACGCGCGCCTGTACGCAAGCTACCGGCCTGGCCAGGTGTTCAACGACCACTACATCGACCTGCCGGGCAAGACGCCGGCGATGGTGGTCGTCCCCACCGGCAGCTTCCAGATGGGTTCCCCGGGCAGTGAACCCGGTCGCAACGACGCGGAAACGCCGCAGCATGCCGTCACCATCGCGACGGGTTTTGCGATGGCTCGCAGCGCGATCACGGTGGCGCAGTTCCGCGAATTCGTGCGGGCGAGTGGTTATCGCCCCGACTCCGAGAAACTCGGCGGCGCCAGTGTCTACGACGAGCGCAGCGGCACCATGCGCGACGATGCCGATGCGAGCTGGGAGGACGATTACGCCGGCCGCAAGGCGGCGGATGACCTGCCGGTGGTCAATGTTTCCTGGAACGACGCCAGTGCCTACGCGGCATGGCTGGGCGAACGTACGGGCAAGATCTATCGCCTGGCGAGCGAGGCCGAGTTCGAATACGCCCTGCGCGGCGGCACCACGACGCGTTACTGGTGGGGCGACGGCACGCCGCGAAAGACGGTGGAGAACCTCACCGGGTCGGGCGACCACTCGCCCAGCGGCCGACGCTGGAGCCACGCGTTCCGCGGCTATCGCGACGGCTATTGGGGGCCGGCGCCGGTGATGAAATTCGCACCCAACCCGTTCGGCTTGTACGACATCAACGGCAACGTGTCGGAATGGGTCGCCGACTGCTGGCACGACAACTACAACCGCGCGCCGGTGAATGGCGGCGCCTGGATCAACCCCGGTTGCACGGCGCGTGTGGTGCGTGGCGGTTCGTGGGGCAGTTCACCGGACCAGGAGCGCTCGGCGTATCGGCAGGGTGTGGACGCCACCGTGCGCAGCGGCAGGGTGGGGTTCCGGGTGGTGCGAGAGCTGTGACGTCGCCGCTACCCATGGCCTGCCGCATCTGCAAAAATGACAACCCCTGTCGTACATGCACGCTGGTGGGATCCACCCGCTTGCAGCTTTTTACGGAGGTGCCATGACTCCCGAGACGATCATTGCGCTGCGATCGCGCCCCGCGCGCTGCGGACGTTCCGACGCGACGCTCTGGAAGTGCGGCTCGCCCGCCGTTGCAACCGGGCACGACGCATGACGGCGCCCTCGCGACCCCTGCCACCGCCCGCCACCACGCCGCGGCGCATCCTGCTGGCGGAAGACGAGATGCTGGTGGCGATGCTGCTCGAAGACATCCTCATCGACCAGGGCCATGCGCTGATCGGTCCGCTGGCGCACCTGGATCAGGCGTTGCAGGCGGCGCAGCACGAAGCGTTCGACCTGGCCATCCTGGACGTCAACCTCAACGGCCAGGAGGTCTACCCCGTGGCGGAGGTGCTGATGGAGCGCGACATCCCGTTTGCGTTTTCCACCGGCTACGGCGTGCAAGGCCTGGCGGAGCGCTGGCAGAAGCACCCCACCTTGCAGAAGCCCTACCACCGCGACGAGCTGTATCGCATGGTCGACGAACTGGCGCTGGCCGGCACGCTGAAGGACGCCGCTTCGGAAGCCTCCGGCAACTGAGCCTCCCGCGCGAAACATCGGACACGAAAAAGCCCGCTCTGCGCGGGCTTTTTCGTTTCACCGCATCCAGCGAAAAACGCTGAATGCCATCATTGGTACCGGTGATAGGACTCGAACCTACACGACATCGCTGCCAGCGGATTTTGAGTCCGCCGCGTCTACCATTCCGCCACACCGGCATGTGAGCGACGCATTATGCCGGGTTCGATGGGCGCGGTCGAGCCCCGCCAGCGAGTCAATCCGCGCGCAATCGGTCGAGGAAGCCGCCAATGGCGCGGCTGTAGTTTTCGATGTCGACCAGGAACGCGTCGTGCCCCTGCGGCGAGTCCAGTGCCACGAAATCCACCGTGGCGCCGGCGGCTTCCAGGCCCTTGGCGATCTGCTCCTGCTGCTCCAGCGGAAACAGGATGTCGGTGCTGACGCCGATCACCATCGCCCGCTCGATGCGGATGCGTTGCAGCCCTTCATGCACGTTGCCGTTGCCGTATTCGGCGATGTCGAACCAGTCGCTGGCGCGTGACAGGTAGAGGTAGCAATTGGGATCGAAGTGGCGCACGAAGCGTCGCGCATGCCCTTCAAGATAGGACTCGACCTGGAACTCGCGGCCGAACGGATCGTCGTCGCGCTGCTCGGGGTCGAGCCGGATGCGGGCGAAGCGGCCGTTCCACTCCATCGCCGAGCGGTAGGTGATCACGCCCAGCTTGCGGGCGATGCTCATGCCGATGTCGGGGTAGCGGTCGCCGTCCTGGGCGTGGATGTCGTAGCGGCCCTCGTCCCAGCGCGGGTCCAGCCGGATCGCCTCGCGCTGCAGCGAGCGAATGGCGATGGCGAACGGCTGCGCCTGCGGTGCGGTGTCCACGCTGATGTGCGCACGCGCGCTGCCCGGATGCAGCAGCATGTAGGCCAGCGCGCTCATGCCGCCCATCGAGCAGCCAATCAGGCACGCAAGCTGGTCGATCCCAAGGCTGGCGACGGTGGCGTGCGCGGCTTCGGCAACGTCTTCCAGCGCCAGGTCGGGGAAGTTCAGCCGGTACGGTTCGCCGCTGGCCGGATCGATCGAGGCCGGGCTGGTCGAGCCCTTGTCGCTGCCCAGCGAGTTCACGCAGATGACGAACCAGTGCGTGGTGTCGATCGCCTTGCCCGGCCCGATCATGCCCTCCCACCAGCCGGGGGCGGGATCGTCGACGGACGAGGCGGCGTGGGCGCTGGGCGACAGGCCGGTGAGAATCAGCAACCCGTTGCCACGCGCCGCATTCAGCTCGCCCCAGGTTTCGTAGGCAACGCTGGCGCCGTGCAGTTCGCCGCCACGCTTCATCCGGAACGGCGAGGGCAGGGCGAAGTAGCGGCGCGCGTCGTTCGCGTTGGCGGGGCCGTTCATGGATGCACCTTGTCGATGACGAGGGTGATCGGCGTGCGGTGGTTCACGTCGACGGTGCCGGCGCTGCCTTCCAGATCGCCTGGGCGGGCGATGGGCTGGCCGTCGTGGCTGATGCGCGCGCCCACTTCGACCTTGGCCGCCGACGACAGCCGCGCAGTCGGTGTCATCGCCATGGCATCGGTCAGCGTGACTTCGAGCGGCAGTTTGCCGGCGTCGCGCTTGACGGCGGCCAGCGGCATCGGCGGACCGCCCGCAGCGCGGGCATAGACGAACAGTACGTCGCCGGGTTTCAGCTTCTTTTCCAACGCCGGTGCCAGCGACACCTGCACCCGCAACGCGGGCTCCTGTGTGGCTGCTGCGGTGCCGACCGAAGACGCGCCGGCCGGCGATTTACCGGCGCGGGATTGCGCTACGCCGATCTGCATGGCCACCGCCTCGGCCACCTTCGAGCCCGGCTCCAGCTGCGGCTGCAGCACGCGCCAGGTGGCGGCGGCGTTGCTGTAGTCACCCTGCTGGAACTGGCCGATGCCGAGCAGCCACAGGCCGCGCTGGCTATCCGGCTGCAGCGATACGGCGTGCTTCAGCAGCTCCAGCGCGCGGCCGGTGATCTGGTGATCGCTGCGTGCCATCGAGTCGGCCTCGGCCCAGCCGACCATGGCCTCGGCATTGTTGGGCGCGAGCTTGAGCACGTGATCGTAGGCATCGCGCGCGTCCGCGGGGCTGTGCAGCATGCTGTTGGTCTGCGCCAGCACCATCCAGCCCCGCACGTCGTCCGGCTGCTCGGTCAGATGCGTGCGCAACTGCACCAGCGCCTGCTCCATGCTGACTGGCGCCTGGGTCTGGATGGTATTGAGCGCTACCGGCGTTCCCACCATCAGATACAGGCTGGCAGTGCCCAGTGGCAGCACCAGCGCGATGACCAGGGCCAGTGCGAAAACCGCGCGCGGCCTGGTGGACGTGCGGCCGTGTCGCATCAATGGCAGCAGCAATACCGCCAGCGCCACGGCGATCATCGCCGCGGCGGCGATGTAGAAAGCGATTTTCACCAATCATCCCCGTTGTCGATCGAGGGGCGTGGCCCCGACGATCCATTGGCCGGCATGCGGCCGCGTTTGCGTATGGCCACCAGCACCACGCCGGCGCCACCAAGCAGGATCAGCAGCGGACCGAACCACAGCAGCCAGGTGCCGCGTGTCAGTGGCGGGTCGTACAACACAAACTTGGAATACCGCGCCACCAGGTACTGTTTGATCTCGTCGTCGCTCTTGCCTTGCTGCATCATCTTGAAGATCTGGTTGCGCAGATCCCGCGCGATCGGTGCATTGGAATCGGCCAGCGTCTCGTTCTGGCACATCGGGCAGCGCAACTCATGGGTGAGGTGCTGAAAGCGCAGCTCCTGCGCGTGGTTGGCGAACGGCATCGGCTCGATCGCCTGGGCGTGTACCGCGCCAGCAAACAGCAGCAAGGCCACCAGCAATATCTGTAGGAGCGCACCCTGTGCGCGAAACATGCTGCCATACCGCAGGGCTTTTCGCGCACAGGGTGCGCTCCTACCCAACCGCCACATCACGGCGTCTCCTTGCGCAGCGCCGCGATGGCCGGCTTCAATTCCTTCGCCACCACCTCCGGTGTGAGCGGCCCGATGTGCTTGTAGCGGATGACGCCCTGCGCATCGATCAGGAAACTTTCCGGTGCGCCGTAAACGCCGAAATCGATCGCGGTCTGGCCGGGCTCGTCCGCGATCACCACGGCGTACGGGCTGCCGTGTTCGGCCAGCCAGCGCTTGGCGTCGGCCGGGGCATCCTTGTAGTTGTAGCCCACCAGTTGCACGCCCAGCGTCGGGCCTTCGGCCTGCAGCACCGGGTGCTCCACGCCGCATTCGATGCACCAGCTGGCGAACACGTTGAGCAGGTAGGGCTTGCCCAGCAGGTCGGCCTTGCTCACCGTCTGCGCCGGTTCGTACAGCTTGGGCAGGTTGAACGCGGGGGCGGGCTTGTCCAGCAGCGGCGTGGGGATGGCGTTCGGGTCGTGCTGGGTGTTCCACCAGATGCCGAAGCCGAACAGCGCGGCCAGCAACATGAAGCCGATGAAGGGCAGCAGCCGACTCATGCCCGGGTTTCCTGCAGGCGCGTTTCGATGGCGGGCTCCGCTCGGGTGACGGCGCGCTTGAGGCGGAAGCGCTTGTCCGCGGCACAGACAAAACCGCCCAGCATCATCAGCAAGCCACCGGCCCAGATCCAGCGCACGAACGGCTTGTAGTACAGCCGCAGCGACCATGCGCCGGTGATGTTGCCCGCGTCCATCGGCTCACCCAGCGCCACGTACAAGTCGCGGGTGATGCCGGCATCCACCGCCGACTCGGTCTGCACCTGGCCGCGCGGATAGGTGCGCTTTTGCGGATGCATCACGGCGATGTCCTTGCCGTCGCGGGTCACCGTGACCACACCCTGGTCGGCGCGCCAGTTCGGCCCGGTGGTGCGGTGTGCGCCGTCGAATCGGAAATCGTAGCTGCCGATGTGCTGCGTCTGCCCCGGCGCCATGCGCACGTCGCTGGTGACGCTGAGCGATTCGGAGAGCAGCACACCGACCACGAATACCGCCACGCCGAAATGGGCCAGCAGCATGCCGGCCATCTCGGCCGGATAGCGGCGGCCACTTGGCACTTCGCGCCAACGCTTGTACGCGTACAACAGCACGCCCACGCCGATCCACACCGCCGCGGCCACGCCCACGATCGCCTTCATGTGGCCGTCCACGAAGAACGCCGCCACGATGGCGCAGGCAAGTGCGGCGACGGTCACGCGCAACAGCATGCTCTTCAGTGCGTCGGCATCGCCCTTGCCCCAGCGCAGGAACGGGCCGAACGGCAACAGCAGCACCACCGGCAACATCAGCAGCGGGAACAGGAAACCGAAGTAGGGCGGGCCCACCGAAATGCGGCCCATGTGCAGCGCGTCGCCGATCAGCGGAAACAGCGTGCCCAGCAAGACCATCGCGGCGGCCACCGCAAACATCAGGTTGCCGATCAGCATCGCCGTTTCGCGCGACAGCAGGTTGAACGGCTTGCCCGCGGCGACCTTCGGCGCGCGCAGCGCATAGAGCAGCAGCGAACCGCCGACGATGATGGTCAGGAAGGCCAGGATGAACACGCCACGGCGCGGATCGGACGCAAACGCATGTACCGATGTCAGCACGCCCGAACGCACCAGGAATGTGCCCAGCAGGCTCAGCGAGAACGTGAAGATCGACAGCAGGATCGTCCACGCCCGCAGGCTGCCGCGTTTTTCGGTGATCGCCTGCGCGTGGATCAGCGCCAGCCCGACCAGCCAGGGCATGAAGCTGGCGTTTTCCACCGGATCCCAGAACCACCAGCCACCCCAGCCCAGTTCCGCATACGCCCACCAGCTGCCGGCCACGATGCCGCAGGTGAGAAACGCCCACGCCACGTTGGTCCATGGCCGCGCCCAGCGCACCCAGGCCTGTTCCAGCTCACCGCCCAGCAAGGCCGCGATCGAGAACGCGAACGCCACCGAGAAGCCCACGTAACCCATGTACAGCATCGGCGGGTGGAAGGTCATACCCGGATCCTGCAGCACCGGGTTCAGGTCCGCGCCATCGCCGGGCATCGGCAATAGCCGTCCAAACGGATTCGAGGTGAAGATGATGAAGGCGAGGAAACCCACCGCGACCAGGCCCATCACGGCCAGCACGCGCGAGGCGAAAACCTCGGGCAATTTCTGGCTGAATGTCGCCAGCGCCACCGTCCACACATTGAGGATCAAGATCCACAACAGCAGCGAGCCCTCGTGCGCGCCCCACACCGCGGCGATGCGGTAGTACCACGGCAGTTCCAGGTTCGAGTTGTCGGCCACGTACTGCACCGAGAAGTCGAACCGCAGGAACGCCCACACCAGGATGCCGAACGCGATCGCCACGAACACCGCTTGTCCCGCCGCGGCCGGGCGTGCCACCGCCATCAGCGCGCGATTGCCGCGCCACGCGCCGATCAACGGCAAGACGCCCTGCGCCAGCGCCAGCAGCAACGCGAGGATGAGCGCGAGTTGGCCGAGTTCGGGGGTCATGGTTGGATGCCTTTTGCGGGATTCCCAGCTTCCTCGACCTGCTTGCCCTCATGTGCTTTCGCCATCGCGTCCTTCAGCTCCTTGGGCATGTAGGTTTCGTCATGCTTGGCCAGCACTTCGGTGGCGATGAAGCGGGCGTTGGACATGTGACCGGTGGCGATGACCGATTGGTTGTCGCGGAACAGGTCGGGCAGGATGCCGGTGTACTCGACCGGCATGGCGCCGCCG
>DATJCF010000358.1:0-6723 GCA_035514935.1 Rhodanobacter sp.
GAGAACGATCCGCGCGCCGGCAAGGCGCACGAGGCCACCACGGTGACCACCGGAACCGGCACCTCGGCCACCGAGCCGGTGATTCCGATGCAGACCGCGACGCGCCAGGAAGCACCGGCACCCGCCGCTGCCAACGAGCCCGTTGCGACCAAGCCGGTGGCTGCCGCCAAGACCGAAGTCGCCGCCGCTCCGGCCCCCGCTCCGGCCCCCAAAGCTGTCGAGCCTGCTCCCCACGTGGCGGACGTCGGCGGCCAGGGCAGCTACATGATCAATCTCAGTGCCTACGCCAGCGCCTCGGGCGCGGCCAGCTTGCAGCAGAAGGTGCGCGCCCTGGGTTACCCGGTCAGCAGCCATCCCATCACCCAGGCGGGGCAGCGCCGGACCAAGGTGGTTGCCGGCCCGTTTGCCACGCGCACGGCGGCTGAGGCCGCGCGGCTGAAAATCACCCACAGCATCTCCGGCGTGCCGGCGACGCTGGAGCACAGCGACGCGCAAGCCAGCTCGGCCAGCCCGACCACATCCGCGCATACCGCCAGCGCCAGCAGGGCCGGCGGCTGGGCGGTGCAGCTGGCGGCGGTGAGCGGCCAGGCCGACGCCAACGCGCTGCGCGACAAGCTGCGGGCGGCGGGTTTCGACGGCTTTGTCGATTCGGTCAACGTGGGCGGCAAGCAGCTGTGGCGGGTGCGCGCCGGTCCGCAGACGCAGCGCGCGGATGCGCAGCGCGTGCATGACCAGATCAAGGCCAGGCTGGGCATCGACGGCAACATCGTGTCGGTGCCTTGAGCTTGCATCGCCCACTGCGAGCCGGACGAGTTCATCCATGAACTGGATCGACTACGCGATCATCGGCGTGCTCGGCTTGTCGGTAGTGATCGGGCTGTGGCGTGGCCTGATTGCCGAGGTGCTGGCACTGGTGGTGTGGGCGGCGGCGTTCTGGGTGGCCTGGGTTTTCGGGCCGGCGGTGGCGTCGCATTTCGGCACCATCATCACGCTGCCCTCGGCGCGGATCATCGCCGGTTACGGCCTGTGTTTCGTGGCGGTGCTGATCCTGGGCGCGTTGCTGCGCTTCGTGGTGGCGCGGCTGGTGGCGAGTACCGGCTTGTCCGGCACCGACCGGCTGCTGGGCATGATCTTCGGTTTCGTGCGCGGTGTATTGCTGGTGACCTTGCTGGTGTTCCTGATCGGTTTCACCGCGTTCACCCGCGACCCGTGGTGGCAGCAATCGGTGTTGCTGCCGCATTTTCAGCATGTGGCCACCTGGCTGGAACAGCGCGTGCCGGCGGAGGTGCGCAACCTGCACGCGCCCGCCCAGCTCAGCCAGTTGCCACGCTTGCCGGCTTCGCTGCTGGCCCCCATATCGGACCGGACGCCCGCCCCGGCAAGTACCGCGCACCAGGCCTATCCCGCGGCTGCAGACAGCGCTCCCGCCCCTCATTTTTGAACGACTTTCGAAGCAGGCAAGAACATGTGCGGAATCATCGGCATTGTCGGTACCACCCAGGTGGCATCGGCGCTTTATGACGGCTTGACGGTGTTGCAGCACCGGGGCCAGGATGCCGCCGGCATCGCCACCGTGGACGGTTCGCGGCTGCGCCTGCACAAGGGCAACGGGCTGGTGCGCGACGTGTTCACCGAGGCGTCGATGAAGACGCTACCCGGCCGCATCGGCATTGGCCATTGCCGCTATCCCACGGCCGGTTCCGAGGGCTCCTCCGAGGCGCAACCGTTCTACGTCAACTCGCCCTATGGCATCGCATTCGCCCACAACGGCAACCTGGTCAACACCGACGAGTTGCGCCGCGAGATGTTCGAGGGCGACCGGCGCCACATCAACACCGATTCCGATTCCGAAGTGCTGCTGAACGTGCTGGCGCACGAGCTGCAGATCCAGGACCGCATGGCGTTGACGCCCGATCACATCTTCAAGGCCGTGGCCGGCATGCATGTGCGCGCCCGCGGCGGCTACGCCTGCGTGGCGTTGTTGCTGGGCTACGGCCTGCTGGCGTTTCGCGACCCGCACGGCATCCGCCCGCTGGTGCTGGGCGAACGTGTCACCGCCGAAGGCCGCGAGTACGCGGTGGCATCGGAATCGGTGGCGCTGGACGTGCTGGGCTTCAAGCGCATCCGCGACGTGGAGCCGGGCGAGGCGGTCATCATCACCGACGCCGGCGAGCTCTTCAGCCGCCGCTGCGCCGAAGGCGCGCTGCACACGCCATGCATCTTCGAGTACGTCTATCTTGCGCGGCCCGACTCGATGATCGAGGACGTATCGGTCTACAAGGCGCGCCTGCGCATGGGAGAGAAACTGGGTGCGAAGATCCTGCGCCTGCGCCCCGATCACGGCATCGATGCGGTGATCCCCATTCCCGACACCGCGCGTACCGCCGCCAGCGCGCTGGCCGGCGTGCTGGGCGTTCCGTTTCGCGAGGGCTTCGTCAAGAATCGCTACATCGGGCGTACCTTCATCATGCCGGGTCAGGGTGAGCGGGTGAAATCGGTGCGGCGCAAGCTCAACGCGATCGATCTGGAATTCCGCAACAAAAATGTGCTGCTGGTCGACGACTCGATCGTGCGCGGCACCACCTCGAAGCAGATCATCCAGATGGCCCGCGACGCCGGTGCAAAAAATGTCTATTTCGCCTCTGCCGCGCCGCCGGTGCGCTATCCCAACGTCTACGGCATCGACATGCCCTCGGTGACCGAATTGGTGGCCGCCGGCAAGACCGAGGCCGAGGTGGAGAAAATCCTGGGCGCCGACTGGTTGGTCTACCAGGACCTGAAAGACCTGATCTGGGCCGTGCAGGACGGCAACGAGGAGCTGCAGCAGTTCGACGCCTCGTGTTTCTCCGGCGAATACGTCACCGGCCTGGACCAGCGCTACCTGGAGCAGATCCAGATGCTGCGTTCGGACGATGCCAAGGCCGCCAGGCGCAGCGTCTAGGCGCTGAGCGACCACCCATGTAGGAGCGCACCCCTGTGCGCGATGCCCTTCGTCCGATCGCGAAAAGCATCGCGCACAAGGTGCGCTCCTACAGGAAATGACATGACCGATCTTCACGCCGCGGCCAAACGCTGTCTGGATGCCACCGAACCGACCGAGAAGCTGCGGCTTACCCACGCCGCGTGGGAAGCGTTCCTTGCCGGCGATCTGCAACCCGACACGTCGTCGCCTGCGCCGGATCCGATCACCGCGCCCGGCCGGCCTGCGAAACCCGTGCTGGTGAACGCACGTCAGCTGCCGCAGCGTGGTCTGGGCAGCGAGGAAGGTCGTGCGGCGCTGGTGCATGCCGTGGCGCATATCGAGTTCAATGCGATCAACCTGGCGTGGGATGCCGTCTACCGTTTTCGCGGCAAGCCCGCCACGTATTACCGCGACTGGGCCAGTTGCGCCCACGACGAGGCGCGCCATTTCGCGATGCTGGCCGAGCGGTTGCAGGAGCTTGGCCACGCCTACGGCGATTTCGACGCCCACGACGGCCTGTGGCAGATGGCCGAGAAAACCTCCAACAACGACACCGCCCGCATGGCCCTGGTACCGCGCGTGCTGGAAGCACGCGGGCTGGATGTCACCCCCGGCATGATCGAACGCCTGCGCGGGTTGGGCGACACCCGGACCGTTTCCATCCTCGAAGTGATCCTGCGCGAAGAAGTAGCCCACGTCGCCGCCGGCACCCGCTGGTACCAGCACTGCTGCCAGCGCGACGGTATCGAGCCCATCGCCCATTTCTTCGCCCTGATACGCGACTACATGGGCGTCAACCTGCGCGGGCCGTTCAACCGGCCGGCACGGCTGGAGGCGGGCTTTGTGGAAGCGGAACTCGATCGCCTGGCAGCGCTCGCTGCGAAAGGACAGGCGTGACGCGGCCTCTTTGATTCGAGCCTCGATGCCGGGCTTGAACCATGTGCAACAAGCAATAAAAAACCGGCCAGAAGGCCGGTTTTTTATTGTCTTGGTGGGCGGTAGTGGGATCGAACCACTGACCACTGCCGTGTGAAGGCAGTGCTCTACCGCTGAGCTAACCGCCCAATGTGAGCGCTGCATTTTAGGGGCAGTTGCGGCGTGGGTCAACGTTATTTGACGACACGGGAGGAGAAACGGCTCGGGAGCACGGGGCGAATTGGTAGACTTGCGAACCTCACAAATCGAAGTGCGTCGCCATGGATTTTTTCAGTGCCAATTTCCCGTCGATCGTCCATGCGCTGCAGCACTTTCAGCTGACCCCATGGAAGCTGGTGGGTTACACCGGCACGTTGATGTTCACCAGCCGATGGTTTGTGCAGCTGTATTACACGCGCAAGTACAAGCGTGTGGTGATGCCGCTGGCGTTCTGGTGGTTGTCGGTGCTGGGCAGCGTCCTGTTGCTGGCGTATTTCATCGTGGGCAAGAACGATTCGGTGGGCATCCTCTCGAATTTCTTCCCCGTGTTCGTTTCCACGTACAACCTCTACGTGCATCTGCGCAATCGCAAGAACAGCATTACCGGGGACGCGACCGCGTGAACGGCAATGCAGGAGCGCACAGGGTGCGCTCCTGCAGATCAGCGGCTATTCCGGCTCGTAGTCGAGGTTGGAAGCGAGCCAGCGCTCGGCTTCCCCCACGGTCCAACCCTTGCGGCGGGCGTAGTCCTCGATCTGATCCTTGCCCAGTCGACCGACCACGAAATACTGGCTGTCGGGATGCGAGTAGTACCAGCCGGAGACCGCGGCGGCGGGGTACATCGAGAAACCTTCGGTGAGTTCGATGCCGGCGTTCCTGGTGGCGTCCAGCAGTGCGAACAAGGTTTTCTTCTCGGTGTGCTCGGGGCAGGCGGGATAGCCGGGGGCGGGGCGGATGCCGCGGTATTTCTCGGCGATCAGCGCGTCGTTGTCGAGCGCCTCGTCCGGCACGAAGCCCCAGAATTCCTTGCGCATGCGTTCGTGCATGTGCTCGGCGAATGCTTCGGCCAGGCGGTCGGCCAGCGCCTTCAGGATGATCGAGGAATAGTCGTCGTAGTCGGCCAGGAAGCGGTTGAGGTGTTCCTCGATGCCCAGGCCCGCCGTGACCGCGAAACCGCCAATCCAGTCGGGCTTGTTGAACTCCTTCGGCGCGATGTAATCGGCGAGGCAGAGGTTGGGGCGTTCGGGTGGCTTGTCGGCTTGCTGGCGCAGGCTGTGCAGGGTGGCGAGCACCGTGGTGCGGCTGGCGTCGGTGTAGATCTCCACATCATCAAGGAGGTTGGCGGCCGGCCACAGGCCGATCACGGCGCGGGCGGTGAGCCATTTTTCGCCGATGATCCTGTCCATCATCGCCTGGGCGTCGCGGAACAGCTCGGTGGCCTGGGGGCCGACCACGTCGTCGGTGAGGATGGCGGGATAGTGGCCGGCCAGCTCCCACGCCTGGAAGAACGGAGTCCAGTCGATGTACTGGCGGATGACCGACAGGTCGTAGTCGTCGAATACGGTGATACCGGGCTTTTTGGGTTGCGGCGGTTCGTAGGCGGCCCAGTCGCAACGGAAGCGCTGCGCGCGGGCCTTTTCCAGCGGCACCAGCTTCTTGCCGGGGCCGCGGTTGCGATGGCGTTCGCGCACGTCGGCGTATTCGAGCCGGGTCTTTTCGAGGAAGGCTTCGACCAGATCCTTGCTCACCAGCGACTGCGCCACGCCGACCGCGCGCGAGGCGTCCTTCACCCACACCGTGCCGGCTTTGTAGTGCGGCTCGATCTTCAGCGCGGTGTGCGCGCGCGAGGTGGTGGCGCCGCCGATCAGCAGCGGCACATGGAAGTTCTGGCGCTGCATTTCCTTGGCCACGTTGGCCATCTCTTCCAGCGACGGCGTGATCAGGCCAGACAGGCCGATCATGTCGGCCTTTTCGGCGATCGCGGTTTCCAGGATCTTCTGCGCGGGCACCATCACGCCCAGGTCGATCACCTCGAAGTTGTTGCAGCGGAGCACCACGGCCACGATGTTCTTGCCGATGTCATGCACGTCGCCCTTGACCGTGGCCATCACGATCTTGCCGTTGTTCTTGCCGGTGTCGCCGGTGCGCAGCTTTTCCGCCTCGATGTACGGCAGCAGGTAGGCCACGGCTTTTTTCATCACGCGGGCGGATTTGACCACCTGCGGCAGGAACATCTTGCCGGCGCCGAACAGGTCGCCGACCACGTTCATGCCGTCCATCAGCGGGCCTTCGATCACGTCGAGCGGGCGGGTGGACATCTGCCGCGCTTCCTCGGTGTCTTCGGTGACGTACTGGTCGATGCCGTGCACCAGCGCGTGGCTGAGCCTCGCGCGTACGTCTTTTTCGCGCCAGGCCAGCGTCTCGACCTCGGCGGCGCCGCGCTTGCCCTTGTAGTTGTCGGCGATATCCAGCAGGCGCTCGGTGGCATCTTCGCGGCGGTTCAGCACCACGTCCTCGACGCGCTCGCGCAGCGGCGGGTCGATGTCGTCCATGATCGTCAGCGCGCCGGCGTTGACGATGCCCATGTCCATGCCGGCGCGGATCGCGTGGTACAGGAACACCGAGTGGATCGCCTCGCGCACGATGTTGTTGCCGCGGAACGAGAACGACACGTTGGAGACGCCGCCGGAGATGTGGCAATGCGGGAAGCGCTTTTTCAGCTCGCGGGTGGCTTCGATGAAGTCCACCGCGTAGTTGTTGTGCTCCTCGATGCCGGTGGCGATGGCGAAGATATTGGGGTCGAAGATGATGTCTTCGGGCAGGAAGTCGAGTTCCTTCGTCAGCAG
>DATJCF010000359.1:0-3584 GCA_035514935.1 Rhodanobacter sp.
CCGCAACGCTCGGCAATGACGGTGGGATCGCCCAGTTGCAGCGTGAAGGGACAGGGGCCGGAAGGTCGATGCCGCATGGTCTGGCCGTGCGATCCGATGGCCCGGACGTCACCGGCCGCTGTGCCGCTGTGCTGCAGAAGCGCCAGTGCGGCGTCGGCGAAACAGTGTCCGATCCGGACGTCCAGACGTCCAAACGTATCGAGATCCAGCGGTGCGTTGCTTTGCGCCAGCGTCAGGATCTGCGTTCGCAGATCCGCGGGCCACGGCAGGTTGTGTGCCGCCTGCAGTTGGGGCTTGCCATTGGAAAAACGGACCAGCGCTGCATCGATGCCGTCGGCGCTGGTACCCGAAATCAGGCCCAGATAAAGGGCCTTCTCGCTATCCATGGGGCATCGCAGGTCAGCTGTCGGAGTTGCGGGTGGGTTTGTCGCTGCGCGCCAGCCTCATGCGCGAATCCAGCGCTTCCAGGCGGGCCAGCTGGGGTTTGACGACCTGTGCCTTGAATTTGGCCAGCTGCGCGGCAGGCAGTGGCTGGGGTTGCGGCAAGGTCACGGTTTGCGGATTGCGCTGCACGCCGTTGACGCGGAATTCGTAGTGAAGATGCGGGCCGGTGGCCAGTCCGGTCATGCCGACATAGCCGATCACTTCGCCCTGGCGCACGTGTTCGCCCACGTGCTGGCCCTTCACGAAACGCGACATGTGGCCATACGCGGTGCTGATGGTCTTGCTGTGCTGGACCACCACGAAGTTGCCGTAACCGCGCTCCCAGCCGTGGTACTTGATCACGCCATCGCCCGCAGCGTGGATGGGCGTTCCGCTGGGTGCGGCGTAGTCGACGCCTTTATGCGCACGCATGCGGCCAAGGATCGGGTGCATGCGTGCGGTGGTGAACTTGGATGAGATGCGGGTGAAATCCACCGGGATGCGCAGGAAGGATTTCTCGATCGGCCGCCCGTCTTCACTGAACCAGCCGAACTCGCCATTGGCTTTCTTGAACCGATAGGCGGTGTAGCGCTTGCCCTGGTTGACGAATTCCGCGGCAATGATGTCGCCGTGGCCGTAGCGCTGGCCATCACGGTAGACGTCATCGTAAATCACGGTGAAGCGGTCGCCTGCGCGCAGGTCCTGCACGAAATCGATGTCGTATTTGAACAGGTCGGCGAGCTTGCCGACCATCGCGCCGTCCATGCCGGCCTGGCCAGCCGAGGCATAGAGGCTGCTGCTGATGACGCCGTGGGCGACCTGCTCGCGCACGTCCATGTCGCGCTTCTGGACGGCCAGCGTGGGCTGCACGCCATCGAGTCGAATGGTTGCGCGGCTGGCCGCGTCCTTCTCGAAGCGGAAGCCGTCGAGGCTGCCGTCGTTATCCTGCAGAAAATCGAATTCCTGTCCCGGCCGGATGCTGTGCAGGGCGCTGCTGGCACCACCGGCCGCGTCCATCACCGCTTGCAGGTCAGTCATGCTGAGGCCGCGGTCGGCGAAGATGTCCGACAGCGTCTGCCCGGGTTGTACGCGCACGGATTGCCAGTTGTCCTGCTCCGGCACGGTGGTGCGGGGCGTGATTTCGGGTACGGCGAGCGGCAGCAGCGCATGAACTTCAGGCAGTGGCGACGGGCGCATCGCACTGGCCCAGGCGGGCATGATGAAGCCGGAGAGCAAGGTGATCAGCATGGCTGTTCCGGCCAGCACCCAGCGTTCCCGGTGCCACGAAATCGGTTCCACTTCACCGCTGCGGTTGAACGACCAATGCGCACAGCGTTCGTAGAAGTGGGAATGCCGCTGCTGCGCCTTTCGGCAAATGGCTTGCCTGCGCGCGAGACGCGCCCCCCGATTGTCTTCTGCCATGCCGTGCGCCCCGCGGTACAAAGTAACAAACTGCGCGTACCATAGCGGTCACGTGTAAATGGCGTCAACGCCTTTCCCATCAAGGGTTTGCGCGACATTTCCGGTTAACGCACAATTAACGCGAGCAGCACGGTCGATGACGACTGCGGCTTGCCCCCAACGATCCATCAGAGAGGAATACATGAGCGAGCTGGAGCAGGCGCTGGCCACGATTGCGCGTGGCGCGGATGAAATCATCAAGCGGGAGGATCTGGCCGAGCGGCTGAAAAGCGGGCGCCCGCTGCGGATCAAGGCCGGCTTCGATCCCACGGCGCCGGACCTGCATCTGGGCCATACCGTGTTATTGAACAAGATGCGGCAGTTCCAGGATCTGGGCCACCAGGTGATCTTCCTTATCGGTGACTTCACTGGAATGATCGGCGACCCCACCGGCAAGAACGTCACCCGCAAACCGCTGACCCGCGAAGACGTGCTGGCCAACGCCGAGACCTACGCCGAGCAGGTCTACAAGGTGCTCGATCGGGAGAAGACCGAGCTGCGCTTCAACTCCGAATGGTTCGGCCAGATGTCCGCCGCCGACATGATCAAGCTCGCCGCGCAGCACACGGTGGCCCGCATGCTGGAGCGCGATGACTTCACCAAGCGCTACGCGGCCCAGCAGCCGATCGCCATCCACGAATTCCTCTATCCGCTGGTGCAGGGCTATGACTCGGTGGCACTGAAGGCCGACGTCGAGCTCGGCGGCACCGACCAGAAGTTCAATCTGTTGATGGGCCGTGCCCTGCAGGAACACCACGGCCAGCCGCCGCAGATCGTATTGACGATGCCGCTGCTGGAAGGCCTCGATGGCGTCAACAAGATGTCCAAGTCGTTGGGCAACTACATAGGTATCGACGAGCCGGCCATCGACATGGTCACCAAGACCATGAAGATCGGCGACGAGCTGATGTGGCGGTGGTTCGAGCTGCTGAGCTTCGACGTGTCGCTGGATGAGCTGGCGCGGATGAAAAGCGATATCGCCAGCGGCGCACTCAACCCGCGTGACGCCAAGTTGCGCCTGGCCCGCGAACTGGCCACGCGGTTCCACGGTGCGGCGGCAGCGGAGCAGGCCATTGCCGGCTGGCACGCGGTCGTGCGCGGCGAAGGCGATACATCGTTGCTGCCCCAGACCGAATTGTCCGTACCCGCCGAGGGCCTGCGCCTGGCGGCGCTGCTCACGGCGGCGGGCCTGACCGCCAGCAACTCCGAGGCCAGCCGCAAACTCAAAGAGCGCGCCGTACGCATCGACGCCGAGGTGGTTGAGGATGCGCAGCGCTCTTTCGAGCCCGGTTTCGAAGGCGTGCTGCAGGTGGGCAAGCGAAATTTCGCCCGGGTGAAGCTCGTTCAGGCCTGACAACCAAGCCGCCCGGGCCTGCCGGGCGCGTGGACCTTGCGTGGTTGGAAAGAAATATTTTAAGTAACGCCAGTGGCTTACTGAACATTTCCGCTATTTCTCTCAACAATCGCTTGCCAAATTTCATCCAGCTCGTATTATTCGCGTCCCGCAGTCGCCCAACGTCGCAAGACGGACCGCCGGGACCTCGAAAAAAGCTTCAACGAGGGTGTTGACGGTAAGGAAAAGCGATGTAGAATGGGCGGCTCACCTAGGACGAAACGTCCTGGGGCGGTACCGGGAAAAGCCGGTGCCAAGCGAACGATCTTTGACAGTGTGCGCAGGTGAATTGTGTGGACGTCTTGTG
>DATJCF010000360.1:0-3876 GCA_035514935.1 Rhodanobacter sp.
CCTGAATTCGATCGCATGCACGCGGCGCTGTGCGCCGAACCCGCCGCCGACACCGGCCTGTTTGGACGGCTGAAATCCCTGCTCGCCAGCGAGCCGGCCGCGGCGGTGCCGGGGCTGTACCTGTGGGGTTCGGTCGGTCGCGGCAAGACTTTCCTGATGGATCTGTTCGTGGCCAGCCTGCCCCACGGCGTGGCGCGGCGGCGGCATTTCCACCGTTTCATGGCCGACGTGCACGATAGCCTGCGCGCGCTGGGCGATAGGCAAAGCCCGCTGGACGAGGTGGCGCAAGAGCTGGCCGCGCATTGCCGGGTGCTGTGCCTGGACGAGTTCCTGGTCAACGACATCGGCGACGCGATGATTCTGGCCAACCTGCTGCAGGCGCTGTTCGAGCGTGGCGTGGCGCTGGTCACCACCTCCAACACCGCACCGGCCAATCTCTATCGCGACGGCCTGCAGCGCGCCCGCTTCCTGCCCGCCATCGCGCTGATCGAACAGCATTGCCACGTGGTGGAAATGGCCTCCTCGCGCGACTGGCGGCTGCGTGCGCTGGCGCAGGCGTCGGTCTACCACTATCCGCCCGGCGCCGAGGCGCACCGGGCGCTGGAGCGCATCTTCGCCAACCAGGCCAGCGGCGAGGTGCGCGAGGGCGGCAGCATCCGCATCAACGGGCGCGACATCGCGCTGTGCAAGCGCGCGGACAACATCCTGTGGTTCGATTTCCCCGCGCTGTGCGAAGGCCCGCGCGCGGTGGCCGACTACATCGCGCTGGCCAAGGCCGGACCCGCGGTGATCGTGGCCAACGTGCCGCAATTCAGCGTCTACAGCGAGGATGCGGCGCGCCGCTTCGTGCAGTTGGTGGACGAGTTCTACGACCGTCGCGTGAAGCTGGTGCTGTCCGCCGCCGCGCCGATCACCGAGCTGTACGACGGCGAACGCCTGCGCGCGGAATTCGGCCGCACCGAATCACGGCTGATCGAGATGCAGAGCGAGGAATACCTGGCCAGCGCGCATTTGGCTTGAGGCCGGGATTCGGGATTCGGGATTCGTCAGAGCAAACGCCCGAGCTTGCGGTGTTTTCGAGCTTTTACGAATCCCCAATCCCCAATCCCGAATCCCTACTCGCCACCTGCGCCTGCTGGAACCGCCGGTGGTGGATCAGCAAGCCGCTGCAGTACACGAGGTAGTAGCCCACCAGCACGCCGACCACCAGCATCGTCAGCGGGCTGGCGCTGTGGGTTGCCATCGCGTGACCCATCGGGTCCTCCACCCCGGGCGGGATCTGCGAGCCGATGAACGCGAAGCGCCAGGCCAGCCGGCCCAGCAGCAGCAGCGTGAGCAGCGCGCCGATCCAGCTGTTGGGCACGTAGCAGTCGCCGCGTACCGGGTCGGTCTCGAAGCGGGTGAGTTTCAGCCCCAGCAGGCCAATGGCGCCGCCGATCAGCATGCCGGCCAGCGCCCCTTCGGCCAGCGCCAGCCGATGCAGGCCGCTGAGCATCAGCAAGCCGCCGGCCACCGCGAAAATGGCCACCCTGAAAATCATGCGCTTGCGCCGGATCGGCTGGCGGCCGAATTGCCGGCTGATACGCCGCCACATCATCCAGGCGATAAACGGCAACGCGACGAGGTAGTTGAGCATGTGCGCGGGCATGGCGTGATCCGGTGTCGGGATCGCGCCAGCTTAGTGCGGCGGTCGTTGCGCTGACGAGTGACGGTTGTCAGTGTTTTTGTGTGGGATTCGGGATTGGGGATTTGGGATTCGTCAGAGCAAAAGCCCGAGTGTGCGGTGCCTCTGAGCTTTTACAAATCCCGAATCACCAATCCCGAATCCCGCCGCTCGAAGCTACTTCGCCTTCCCCTGGTTCGCCACCGCGGCCATCTTCGCCGCGATCGCGTCGGCGTCGCCCAGGTAGTAGTGGCGCAGCGGCTTCAGCTCGTCGTCGAATTCATAGACCAGCGGTACGCCGTTGGGGATGTTCAATTCCACGATGGCCTCGTCGGAAATGCCGTCCAGGTATTTCACCAGCGCGCGCAGGGAGTTGCCGTGGGCGGCCACCACCACGCGCTGGCCGGCCTTGATCGCCGGCGCCAGCACTTCATGCCAGTACGGCAGCACGCGGGCCACGGTGTCCTTCAGGCACTCGGTGTCGGGGATGTCCCTGGGATCGAGCGTGGCGTAGCGCGGGTCGTTCACCGATTCGTTGGCGCTGCGCTCCAGCGCCGGTGGCGGGATGTCGTAGCTGCGGCGCCAGATCTTCACCTGGTCCTCGCCGAACTTCGTGGCCGTCTCGGCCTTGTTGAGGCCGGTCAGCGCGCCGTAGTGGCGCTCGTTGAGGCGCCAGTCGGTCAACACCGGAATCCACATCAGCTCCATCGCATCCTGCACGCCCCACAGCGTGCGCACCGCGCGCTTGAGCACCGAGGTGTGCGCCACATCGAACGCGTAGCCGGCCTCTTTCAGCAGGCGGCCCGCCTCGGCGGCCTCGGCCACGCCCTGTTCGGTGAGATCGACGTCGGCCCAGCCGCTGAAGCGGTTGTCGAGATTCCACTGGGATTGGCCGTGCCGGATCAGTACGAGTTTGTGCATGGTGGGCGCCGTTTGTGCAGAGGAGGGAAACGATCAATGGTGCAGCCCAGCATCGGGTATCGTCAAATGCAGCCCTGCCACAGGTCATGCCAACCCTTGGGGCCGCCAGCGCATCTCAAGCCGTCACCCATCACGAGGAACTGCCCCATGCGTCGCATCCTGTTTGCCCTGCTCCTGGTTCTGCCGCTGCTGGCCGCGGCCAGCGACAACGATATCGACAAGATCAATGGCGCCGCGCGGGTGGAGGCCGGGCAGCACGCCGGCGATGTCAGCACGGTCAATGGCGCGGTGGAAATCGGCGCCGGCGCCATCGTCAAGGAGGCGCAGACCGTCAACGGCGCGGTGACCCTGGGCGAGCGCGCGCAAGCGGCCGAACTCAGCACGGTGAACGGCGCCATCCGCCTCGGCACCGACAGCAAGGTCAGCGGCGACGTCGATGCGACCAACGGCAGCGTCGAGCTGGCCAGGGGCGCCGACATCGGCGGCAAGCTCAGCAACGTCAACGGCGCCATCAAGCTGGACGCGGCGCATGTGGCCGGCGGTATCGAGACGGTGGCCGGGGATATCACCGTCGGCGCCGGTTCGCAGGTGGAAGGCGGCATCCTGGTCGACAAATCCAGCAGCTGGTTTGGCGGGAACGATCGCAAGCCGACCGTGGTGATCGGCCCGCACGCGGTGGTGCGGGGCACGCTGGAATTTCGCCGCGCGGTGGTGCTGAAGGTCAGCGACAGCGCGCAGATCGGCCCGGTGAAGGGCGCCACGGTGCAGAAGTTCAGCGGCGCCACGCCGTAGAAGATTGTGCAGGAGCACACCCTGTGCGCGATGCTCTTCGGTACGTCACGAAGAGCTCGCGCACGGGGTGCGCTCCTACAATTTTTCGATCGTCAGCGTGCCAGCCAGCCGCCATCCACCGGCAATACCGTGCCGTGCACGTAGTCCGAAGCGGCCGCGGCGAGAAACACCACGGCACCGGCCAGGTCGGCCGGTACGCCCCAGCGGCCGGCCGGGATGCGCGCCACGATCTCGCGCTGGCGCTTTTCGTCGGCGCGCAGCGCGTTGGTGTTGTTGGTCTCGAAATAGCCGGGGGCGATCGCGTTGACGTTGATGCCGTGCGCGGCCCACTCGTTGGCCAGCAGCCGGGTCAGCCCCAACAGGCCGGATTTGCTGGCCGTATAGGAGGCCACCCGGATACCGCCCTGGAACGACAGCATCGAGGCGATGTTGACGATCTTGCCGGGTCGCTTGCGCTCCACCAGCCGTCGCGCCACGGCCTGCGAAAGGAAGAACACGGT
>DATJCF010000361.1:0-6246 GCA_035514935.1 Rhodanobacter sp.
TTTCAGGCGCCGCGCGCTGCTTTCGCAGCCCCTGTCGGGCAGTCGCATCTAGAATGCGTACCTTCCCTCACCAATGGATCTGGCCATGCCTGTGTATCCCACCTGTCCCCAGTGCGGACTCGACGACACCTATCCGGACGGCGCCCAACTCATCTGCCCGCACTGCGCGCACGAGTGGGTGGACGGGGACACCACCGAAAGCGCGTCGGGCGAACCGGTCGTGCGCGATTGCAACGGCAATCCGCTGGCCGCAGGCGATACCGTGGTGGTCATCAAGGACCTGAAGGTTCGCGGCAGCTCGATTCCGTTGAAGCAAGGCAGCCTGATCCGCAACATCCGCCTGGTGCCCGACGATGCCGAGCACATCGAAGGCAACGCCGACAAAATCAAGGGTCTGGTGCTCAAGACGTGCTTCCTGCGCAAGGCCTGACAAGGCAGCGGCACGAACGAACAGGAAGCTGCGCCGGGCGCAATGCGCGCGAACCGGCACCCGCCACGAAATTTCCCGGACACCAGATTCCGTCGCGCTTCGCCAACATCGATCCCGGAGGTTCTTTTGAAAACCCTGCATTCGCGCCTGCCCCTTGTGCTCCTCGCCGCCTGTTCCGCCCTGACGGCGCTACCCGCCACAGCGCAGCAACTGGCGATCACCTGGGATGATCTTCCTGCACACGGCCCGCTGCCGCCCGGCGAAACGCGGGTGGCGATCGCGCAGAAAATCATCTCCGCGATGCAGCAGGCGAAACTCCCGCCGGTGTACGGGTTCGTCAACGGCGTCCAGACCCAGAACGAACCGGCCTCCACGCCCGTGCTGCAACTGTGGCGCGACGCCGGATTGCCGCTGGGCAATCACACCTGGTCGCACATGAACCTCAATACGAACCCGCTCGCGGACTGGGAACAGGACGTGACCAGGAACGAGCCGATGTTGAGGAAATACATGGGCAACGCCGATTGGCGTTGGCTCCGCTTCCCGTATCTGTCCGAAGGCGACACCGCACAGAAGCGCACGGCCGAGCGCCGCTTCCTGGCA
Organism: Rhodanobacter sp.; assembly: GCA_035514935.1. Classification (GTDB taxonomy): domain Bacteria; phylum Pseudomonadota; class Gammaproteobacteria; order Xanthomonadales; family Rhodanobacteraceae; genus Rhodanobacter. The sequence continues at coordinate 1,034 of DATJCF010000361.1, forward strand.
GGCCGCGGCTACAAGATCGCCTCCGTCACCATGAGCTTCGGCGACTACCTCTACAACGAGCCATACGCGCGTTGCGTCGCGGAAAAAAATACCGGCGCCATCGCCAAGCTGGAAACCAGCTACCTCGCCGCCGCCGATGCGGCCATTGTCTACAGCCGCTCCATGTCGAAAGCTCTCTACGGCCACGACATACCCTACGTCCTGCTGATGCACGTCGGCGCCTTCGATGCCCGCATGCTGCCGCGCCTGCTGGCGCTCTATCGCGAACGCGGCTTCAGCTTCGTCACGCTGGAGAAGGCCGAAAGCGCGCCCTTCTACAGGAACGCTATCGACCCGAGCCTGCCATCGTCACCCGACTCGCTCGAAGCGGCGATGGCTGCGCGCGGACTGCCGCTGCCTGCCGCGCCCAGCCCCGGGCTCGACCTGGACAAGCTCTGCCGCTAGCTCGCCCTTCCGGTGATGCGCGTCCAGCGTCGCGCGGTGTCGTCGATCCAGGTACCCGCCATGCGATGTTCTAGTATCGAATCAACATGCGGGTACGGGGACGAACATGGACCGGAGAGACTTCATCCAGAAAAGCCTGCTGGCCGCGGCCGCGGCAGGGTCGACCAACCTCGCCAGGGCGCAGGGGTTTGTCCCGGCCCACAATTGGGATGGATACAACTTCGGCAGTGGCCCCGCGATCACCGATCGCTTGAACCAGGGCCCCTTCCCCACCTACAAGCCGGAACAGGTGGTGCCGGGCTCGGACGTCATCATGGCGACCACGCCTTCCCGAGAGAGGGTGCCGAATTACGGCATGGGCCTGGCCACTTATCTCTGCGACGAAGCGGGGCCGGCGTACAGGAAAAATGAATCGCTGGAAAAATCGCTCGAGAAACTCGTCACGCTGCCGCTCACGGATGTCCTTTATGTGCGCCTCGACTGGCGTGACATGCAGAGCCGGCCCGGAAGGCTCGATCCCTGCGAGCACTGGAAAATCGCCTTCGATCTGGCCAGGCAATACGGCAAGCGGATCGGTTTTCGCATCCAGCTGATGAGCCCGGTCATCAAGCCACAGTCCATGCCCGATTTTCTGCTGGACAAGGTTCCGCTCTACGAGCTGGGTACCACCCACGAAGTGGGCAAGAACCTTCCCGGCAAGGTGCACTACGCCCCGCAATACAACCATCCGGCGTTCATGGCGGCGTTGAAGGAAATGGATGGCCTCCTGGCCGATGCCTATGACGGCTCGGCCCAGCTGGAGTTCATGGACACCTACATGTACGGCTTCTGGGGCGAAGGCCACACCTGGCCGTTCGAAGACCGCAATCCCTTTCCCGACTACGCAACAGGCGCGGCCACCTTCAACAAGATTTTCGACATGCAGTCGGCGCATTGGAGCAAGACGCCACTGGCCACGAATACGCAGCCCGACTACAACCGGGTGGGCAACGCCGAGCTCGTCGACAGGACCATCCGGTCGCACAACTGGTTGCGCACCGACACCATCTTCATCGAGAACATGCAGATCGAAAGCCTCAGCAACCGCCCGCCATGGGTTGCAGGGTTTGTCGAGAACGCGCTGTCCGACGGCGCCGCACAAAACCTCGGCGTGTCCGAAGGCGTAACCCGCAACGACAATATCATCGCTCATGCCCGCGATGTGGGCCCGAACTACTTCTCGTTGTGGAACTGGCACAAGATCCAGGCCGAGCGCTTGATGAGCTATTACGACCGGTATCCGGATGCCATCGACGAATTGTCCACGCATATCGGGTATCGCGTACGCCCTTCCTGGATATGGGCCTTCGAAAAGGATGGCTATCCCGGCCTCGTGCTGGGGCTGGCAAACGACGGTGTCGCCGGCGTGCCGGGCGCATTGCGCATTGCGATCAAAAGCGAACGCGGCCAGACCCTCAGCGAGGGAAGCCTGGATCCCGGCTACCCACTACCGGGAAAAGTGCGCCAGGCCCTGTTCAACCTGCCCAAGGGAACGCCGATCGAAGGCTTGAGGATGTACGCGGAGATCGAAGTGAAAGGCGTGCGCCACAAGGTGAATTGGGCCTGCCATCAGAAGACAGAAAAGGATGGCGCACTGGTCGTGCGCAGGAACATCTAGCGGGCTCGAGCGACAAGGTGTCAGTGCAATCCAGAAGCCGAAGCGAATCGGTCCGCCCCGCATCCTCGCCGTTCCTCGCCAGCTGATTGTGTCCATGGGCACATGCGGATCGAACTGCCGTTCCGTGAACTGAAACCCCATAGCCATGGGCGAAGCTTTGAAGGCAGGCTTCGGCCGCGAGTGTGCGCGACGTTTCGACGCCGGCGACATTTTCAACAACCACGCCCTTGTCCCCAGCGAATTTCCATCCATGCCATATGGAAGTATAGACGTCCATATGACTTTAATGCCCTGACATGATGTAAATTCACAATTTGTCGACAAATCAAGCACATAGCGTGCCACGCACCCGATAACGAACTCTTGAAGTCGTTGCGCAATGGTGAAAAACTTCGGCCGCGACTCCCCCCGCTTGTTTGGGGCTGGCAGATCTTGCCGCTTCCATCGAGCGTGTTGCACCCACAATGAGGACAAGTCGATGAAGCCGAATAAGCTCGCTTTGGCGCTGGCCGGTTTGCTGTTGACGCCCGTTGCCGCCGCCGTGGCCCAAACCCCGCCCCCCGCCACTCCCGATACCACCGGTCAGCAGCCGCCCGATCAACAGCAAGCCCAGCAATTGCAGGCCATCACCGTCACTGGCTCGGCACTGCCCCGGGTCGATGTGGAGACGCCTTCACCGGTCACCGTGATCACGGCGGCACAGATCGAGCGCAGTGGACTGAAAACCGTCAACGACGTGATACGCGCGATTTCCGCGGACAACAGCGGTTCCATTCCCACCGCGTTTACCGCGGGATTCGCCGCCGGCTCCGCGGGTGTCGCACTGCGCGGCCTCACCGTGAACTCGACCCTGGTACTGATCGACGGCCGCCGCTCGGCGAATTACCCGCTGGCCGACGACGGCCAGCGCACCTTCGTCGACCTCAACACGATCCCGGTGAACGCGATCGAACGCATCGACGTGCTCAAAGACGGCGCCTCCTCGCTGTACGGCGCCGACGCGATCGCCGGTGTCGTCAACATCATCCTCAAGCACGACTACCACGGCTTGCAGGCCACGGCCGACATCGGTACCTCGCAGCGAGGCGGCGGCACCACCCGCCGCGCTACCTTGCTGTTCGGTGGCGGCGATCTGACGAAGGATGGCTGGAACGCCTACGGCAGCATCGAAGCGCAGAGCGACAGCCGCATCTGGGCGCGCGACCGCGACTATCCATACAACTCCACCGACCTCAGCCGGATCGGCGGCAGCAACGCCACCAACGGCCAGCCCGGTTTCAACAACGGCTCGATCTACGGCATGGTTCGGCCAGCCGTGCCCGGCCCGAACGGACCGGGCGGCATGCAGACCGGCACCGCGGTGGACGGCTCGCTGTGGCAACCGCTGCGCGCCTGCGGCCCGGAGACCACGCCGGTGACCAACGATCTCGGCAGCGGTTGCGAGCAGAACTTCGTCAGCCAGTACACCGACCTGCAGCCGAAAGAAAAGCGCCTCGGCGCCTACGGCCGCCTGACCGTCAAGGTGGGCGATACCAGCGAGGCCTACGTGAGCGCCAGCGTGTACAGCAACAAGACCGAAGTCGCCGGCGGCCCGCCGCAGATCCGCTCGGGTACGCCGGTCAACACGCGCTCGATCGTGCTGCCGGTGACCCTGCCGGACGGTTCGGACAATCCGAACAACCCCTTCGCCCAGCCGGCGCTGATCACCTATGCGTTCGGCGGCATCCGGGGCGGCGCGAAGCAGGACAACAACAACACGCGCCTCGTCGGCGGCATCCACGGCACCATGGGCGACTGGAACTACGACAGCGCGCTGGTGTTCAACCACAACGAGCTGACCGTCGACAACTACGGCTTCCTCAACTACAACAAGCTGGTACAAGTGGTGAACGACGGCAGCTACAACTTCATCGACCCGTCGCAGAACTCGCCGCAACTGCTCGTCGAACTGGCGCCGGTGCTGCACAAGAAATCGACCACCGACCTGCAGTCGATCGACTTCCATGTGTCGCGCCCGCTGATGGACCTGCCCGGCGGCTCGCTCGGCTTTGCCACCGGCGTCGACGTGCGCCACGAGGAGCAGAAGGATCCCGACCTCAACCCGGGCCTGCAGGCGCAAGGACTGGGCGTGGCGCACACCTTCGGCAAACGCACCGTATCCGGCGCCTACGCCGAGCTGGATGCGCCGTTCCTGGAATCGCTGGAAGTCGATGCCTCCGGCCGCTTCGACCACTACTCCGACTTCGGCAACAACTTCTCGCCGAAGATCGGCTTCAAGTGGAAGCCGGTCGAATCGCTGGCGGTTCGCGGCACCTGGTCGAAAGGTTTCCGCGCGCCGAGTTTCGCCGAGAACGGCTCCAGCGAATCGGAGGGCTTCGCCACCTACACGGTACCCGACGACTATGCCGCGGCGCACGGCAACAACGCCTACGTGCGGCCTTATGGCCTCGCCTACGACACCATCGGCAACCCGGACATCAAGCCCGAGCGCTCGAAGAGCTGGACGTTCGGCCTGGTCTACCAGCCGATCGACCAGCTGAGCGCGTCGCTGGATTACTACGACATCAAGAAGACCGGCGTGATCGGCCAGCAGGATACGCAGGCCGTGCTCGATGCGTACTTCGCCGGCCAGCCGCTGCCGCCGAATTCGGCCGTCATCGCCGACGTGCCCGATCCGGAACATCCGGACCTGCTGCCGAAGCCGGTGGTGGTGATGGCACCGTACGTCAACCAGAACTCGCTGCAGACCAAAGGCATCGACTTCGACCTGATCGGCAATTTCGATCTGGGCGAGAACACGAAGCTGCGCAGCGAGTTCAATGCCACCCGCATCTTCGAATGGAACATGACCCTGCAGGACGGCACGGTGGAGCGTTTCGTCGGCACGCATGGTCCTTACGCGCTGTCGTCGGGTGCGGGCACGCCGCGCGATCGCGCCTCCTGGTCGAACAGCTTCAACTTCGGCAAGGCAACCGTCACCGGCACGTTCTACTACACCAGCGCCATCACGATGACCGCGCCCGACAACGGCGAGGGTTGCATCTCGGTGGACGACAACGGCGATCCGTTCCCGCCCAGCTGCCATGTGGCTTCGTTCACCACGTTCGACCTG
>DATJCF010000362.1:0-5632 GCA_035514935.1 Rhodanobacter sp.
CGTGAACGCGTGCGTTCAACAGCTTGCGGGCACGCTGCACCTCATCGGAGAGCGTGATCTCCGGATAGGAGGGAACATCTCCCTTGCCCAGGTCACGGTCGTACGGCCGTATAACCTGATCGCCACCCTCGCCGAAAACCGCGCCTAGCCTGCTGCTGGGGTGGTCCATGAAATAGCGGCCGACGACATCGTGGTCGTTGCCGAGTCCGTTGGGTGCCACGGCATTGGAAAGCAGCAGCGCTCGCGCGTTCTCCAGACCGCCGCAGGCCAATACATAGTGGCGCGCGTGAACCATGCTGCGGCGCCCGGCGACCGAGCCGATAACCGCGCCTTGCACGACGCAGCCATCGGGTGAGGCCCGCAATTCCAGCAGGTTCGCGTGCAGCAGCACCCGGATATTCGGTGCGCGCTCCAGTTCGCCGCGATAGGCGTCGCTGAAGATCATGGGGGTGCTGACGAATGTTCGATTGACCAGCCCGCTGGCTTCGTCGAACGCGATGGGCGGACGTGGCAATGATTGGAGGAACGAACCCGATTCGAAGGCCCTCTCGCCAATACCGCAGAACTTCTGCGCCCGGCGGTAATGTGGTTCGAGTTCGGCATAGGAAATGGGCCAGCCGCTGTGCGGTACCCAATCACGCGCGGTCAGGTCGAGTTCGGCCAGTGGAATGCAGCCGCCGCCCCAGAGATTGCAGCTTCCGCCGAACGCCCGCATGCGTGATGTCGACGCATCGAACGGCAATGGTCCAATGGACGAACCTTCATACAGCGCTTGCGTTTCATGCTCACCAGCAAGGCCGCCACCCTCGATGAGACAGACATTCACCGACGTCCCCACGAACGCCTGTGCAATGGCGATGCCTGCGGGTCCTGCGCCGATGACGCAAAGATCAGCTTCGATATCTGCGGTAGACAAACCATCCTGGTAGTCGACTATCACTCGCGGATCTCCCTGACGCACGGTTATATGCCGCCGTCCCTGCTGCCCCCAGCGGCGGAAGTATATGCAAGTTTTCCGGCGGTGTTGAATAGATCATTGGCCTGATGGCTGGAACGGTCTGCCAATAAGGGGAAACCATCGTCGTTCGACGAAACATCGGCGGCCGGTACGATGCGCGTTCGTGAACGAACCGTGCCGAACTCAGTCGAACTCTTACGTAATTGCAGAAAGCGGGGGCACTGATGAAGAAGAAAACATCCATTGGAAGCTGGTTGCTGGGCCTGGTCGTAGTGCTGGTTGTGGCGGTGTTGGCCTTGTATCTCACCCACAAGGCGAGCCAGCGCGGGGCCACGGCCATGCCGTCCCCGAGCGCGGGGGTCCAGCCGCCGGCATCGACCTCGTCGTCGCCCCTGCATCCGATTGCGCAGGCGGCGGTACCGGCGGTGGCATCGACCGCCGCGTTGCCGCCGCTGGGCAGCAGCGACACGGAGGTGGTTGACGCGTTGGTGGCATTGGCAGGCGAGGGCAGCTTGCGCGAACTGCTGGTATCGACGCAGGTCGTGGCACGCATTGTGGCCACCATCGATGCCTTGCCGCGGCACGCGCTGGGTACCTTGATGCTGCCCGCCCATCCGCCAAAGGGTGGTTTCGCCACGGCCGAAGCCAATGGCCAGCTCGCCATGGCCGCGGAAAACAGCGAGCGGTATGCGCCGTATATCGAGGTCATGAAGAGCGTTGACCCGGCGGCGCTGGTGGCCTGGTATGCGCATGCATATCCGCTGTTTCAGCAGGCTTACCAGGAACTGGGCTACCCGCACGGCTACTTCAACGATCGCCTGATCGAGGTGATCGACCATCTGCTGGCCGCGCCGGAACTCGCCCAGCCGGCGTTGTTGCAGCGCGTGAAAAGCCACTATGCGTTCGCCGACCCGTCGTTGGAATCCCTTTCCGCCGGCCAGAAACTCCTGCTGCGCACGGGGCCAGCCAACGAGGCGCTGATCAAGGCGAAGCTGCGTGCCATCCGCGCGGCGCTGATCGGCACCCACCTGCCGGCCACAGGGCGCTCCGTACCCTGAGGTATCCGCCCAAAGGCGCGCCGGGCACGGATGGATGCCCGGCGCGCCTGGCTAAAGCTTCCGCATCATCCGCCGATCAGGTATGTGCAGATGCACGGTGTCGCGTGCAGGCTATACGGGGCATTCCTGCGAACGGAGTGGATTGCATGGGGTGAAGCCGTCGGCCGGGGCAAGCTGCTTCAGTCGCTCGGCATCTGAGGGCGGAGCAAACGTGCAAAAGCGTCTGAATGATCCATCGGAGCTCAAGGTTGGCGAGCCATTGCCATGCGATGCCTATGACGCGAAGGGCATGCTTCTCCTGCGCCGCGGCCACGTGATAACCAGCACAAGCCAGATCGAGAAACTGGAACGTCATGCGTTGTGGGCAGGGACGGCGCCCACCCACGAGCCCGCAGCGCTGGAACCCGACCGAAACCCGTCGCCGCTGTCGCTCATTCTCGGTGCACGACGCCAGTTGCAGTTGTTGTCCGCCGCGCCGGCCGGGGACGACGTCTCCACGCCGCTGTTGCAGGTGGCCGCCACGGTACAGCGTGCCTGCCGGGCCAACGCGGATGTCGCGCTGGCCTCGATCCTGATGCATCGCGAGGGTTCCTACGCCATTCGCCATTCGGTGAACGCGGCAATCGCGTGCCAGATCGCCGGTGTGGCCATGTCGTTCAGCGCGGCCGACCTCTCCGCCGTGGTCGCGGCGGCCTTGACGATGAACTTCGGCATGCTCGATCTGCAGCAACGCCTGCAGGAAGTGGGCGAGTTGAACGACGAACAGCGTCGTGACGTGGCCGGGCATTGCGAACGCGGCGTGGACTGGCTGCAGCAGCGCGGCGTTGGCGACGAGCGCTGGCTGGAAATCGTGCGCGACCATCACGAACGCCCGGATGGCAGCGGCTATCCCGCGAACAAATCCGGTGACGCCATTCATCCGTTGACGCAGCTGGTATCGCTGGCCGACATCTATTGCGCGCGGGTTTCCAGCCGCGCTTGCCGCAGTGCCATGCTGCCCAACGTGGCCTTGCGACGGCTCTTCCTCAACGAGGGCGCGGCGGTGAATGAGCACCATGCGGCGTCGTTCATCAAGACCCTGGGCATTTACCCGCCCGGCACCGGCGTGCGTCTGCACAACGGCAGCATTGCGGTGGTTACGCGCCGGGGCGCCACCGACCGCAATCCGCGGGTGTCCTCGATCACCACCCAGGACGGTTTGCGCATCGGTGCGCCGATTCGCCGCCATGGCGACCCCACGGCTCATGCCGTGACCGAGGTGGTGGATCTCGACGAGCTGGGCATGAACGTAAGCATGGAAGCGCTGTGGGGTTCGGACGCCGCGCTCTGAGGTTGCCCGCCGGGCTGCCGCACTAGTACGGCGAACCGTCCTTGTGGGTATAGCCAACGTCACCGGCAGGTGCATGCAGGTCGACATCCGGATAGGTGCACGCGTCCTCCACATGACGCGAGCCGATTTCCAGGTACACCGCGTTGACCTTGCCGCGATTCACCAGTTGATGGCCGTCCGCCACGTTTTTTGGAAACGCGGCGCAGTCGTGCGCGTGCAGGGTTTGTTCGCCCGCGTTGGTCACCAGCACCACGTCGCCGGACAGCACGTACACGAATTCGTCCTCTTGGCTGTGCCAGTGCCGCTGGCTGGATGAGGCGCCCGGCGGCAGCGTGGTGAGGTTGACGCCGAAGTCCTGCAATTTGCCGGCATTGCCCAGGGCCAGCTTGATGCGTTTGCCGGCTTGTTCGGCGAAAGGAGCGGGGTAGTTCGAGCCGGTGCGTTCGGGGACACTGGCAATATCTATTTTCGGCATCATGTACTCCGGTAGGGTTTGAACTTGCCCGATCACTAACATGTTCCGCGCTACAGTGCCGTCATGGATGCAGGAGGTTCGTGATGACGCGTTGGCTTTTTCTGCTGGCGATCTTGCTTGCGCTCACTGCGACAGCAGCACCTGGGCCGACGCCTGCCGACTCGCCGATGGTCGCCCGCGTCTCGGTCAACGGACCGATCGGTCCCGCCGCCGCGGAATATTTCGACGATGCCTCGGAACGCGCCGTTGCCGATGGCGCCGTGGCCATCGTGTTGCAGCTGGACACGCCCGGCGGTCTCTCCGACTCCATGCGCCAGATCATCGCCAGCATGCTGGCCAGCAAGGTGCCGGTGCTGGCCTACGTGGCGCCGAGCGGGGCGCGGGCCGCCTCGGCGGGAACCTACATCCTCTATGCGGCCCAGATAGCGGCGATGGCGCCAGCAACCCATGTTGGCGCGGCAACGCCGGTAAAACTGGGCGGAAGCGCGCCGATGTCGCTGCAGAAGCCGGACGCCGGGCCGACGGCCGCAGCCAGTACGGGCAAGCCACCGGCGTCCGAGGATGCCGAGTCGAACAAGGTCCTCAACGATTCGATCGCCTATATCCGCTCGCTGGCCCAACTGCGCGGGCGCGACGCGGCCTGGGCCGAGCAGGCGGTGCGCGGCGCCGCCACCCTGACCGCCAGCGAGGCGGCGCAGAAGCACGTCATCGATTTCGTGGCGAACGACACCGCCGAGCTTCTGGCCAAGGCCAGCGGGCGCCGCGTACAGGTGGACGGCCGGACGGTCACCCTGCGGTTGGCTGATGCCACCGTGCGCGATTACGCACCGGGTTCGCGCAGCCGCTTTCTCGGCATCATCACCAATCCCACCATCGCCTACCTGCTGTTGCTGGCGGGAATCTTCGGGCTCGGGCTGGAAGCGTTGCATCCCGGCGCCATGCTGCCGGGCATCGTGGGTGGCATCGCGTTGCTGGTCGGTTTGTATGCATTGCAGCTGCTGCCGGTGAATTACGCCGGCCTGGCGCTGATGGCGCTGGGTATCGGCCTGCTGGTGGCCGAGGCGGTGACGCCCACCGTCGGAGTTTTTGGCGTGGGCGGAGTGGTTTCTTTCGTGTTGGGGTCGATCATGCTGATGAATACCGGCGTGCCGGGTTATGCGGTGAACCTGGGTGTCATTGGCGGTATCGCGGTGTGCGCCGCGGGCCTGCTGGTACTGGTCGTGTGGCTGGTGTTTCGCTCGCGTCGTTCGCTCCAGGTGACCGGCGACGACGCCATGCGCAGCGATATCGCCGAGCTGCTCGAACCGGTGGGGGAAAACAACGAGACCTGGGTCCTGGTGCGCGGCGAGCGCTGGCGCGCCCGCTGCGCAACCGCCTTGCCCAGCGGCTCGCGGGTGCGTGTCGTCGGGCGGGAGGGTTTGTTGTTGCAGGTCGAGCCCCTCTGAAGCGCTCGGAAAGCGGTACCGCGGGCCATTCCGCGGTGCTGTTCCAAAAACTGTTGATGGGAGAGAGTCATGTTTGGATTTGTCGGTGTGCTGGTCATCATCGTGATACTGCTGCTGTTCTCCGCGGTGAAAATCCTGCCGGAATACCAGCGCGGCGTGATCCTGACGCTGGGCCGCTATACGGGCACGCGTGGGCCGGGCCTGGTGCTGCTGTTGCCGGTGGTACAACAGATGATCCGGGTGGATCTGCGCATCACCGTGATGGATGTGCCGCCGCAGGATGTGATCTCGCGTGACAACGTGTCGGTGCGCGTCAACGCCGTGGTGTATTTCCGCGTGGTCGAGCCGGACAAATCCGTGCTGCAG
>DATJCF010000363.1:0-21834 GCA_035514935.1 Rhodanobacter sp.
GTTCATGCCGATGCCGTTGTCGCGCACGGTGACGGTGCGCGCGTCCGGATCCCAGCTCACGTCGATGTGCAGCTCGCTGTCGCCGGCCGACAACCCGGGGTTGGCGATCGACTCGAAGCGCAGCTTGTCGCAGGCGTCGGAAGCGTTGGAGACCAGCTCGCGCAGGAAGATTTCCTTGTGCGAGTACAGCGAGTGCGTGACCAGATGCAGGACCTGGGCCACTTCGGCTTCGAATTTGCGGGTTTCGGCGACGGGTGCGTTCATGCGTGGATGTTCCGTTGATGCGTTGATGTCTTTGATCGTCATTCCGGCGAAGGCCGGAATGACGGACTTGAAAGTGTACGGTTTAACCTGCCTGGCTGGCGTTCTGCAGCGCGGCGATCCGCTCCTCCAGCGGCGGATGGCTCATGAACAGCCGCTTGAAGCCGTCGGCCAGCGGTCCGGAGATGCCGAACGCGGCGATCGTGCTCGGCAGTGTGCTTTCGCCGTGGTTGCCCTGCAGCCGTTGCAGCGCCGAGATCATCGCACCGCGACCGGCGAACTTCGCGCCGGCCGCGTCGGCGCGGAACTCGCGCCAACGCGAGAACGCGGCCACAATGATGGAGGCGAACAGGCCGAACACCACCTGCAGCACCATCACCACCACGAAGTAGCCGATGCCGCCGCCACTGCGGTTGTCGTCGCGCCCGCCCGACATCCAGCTGTCGACTAGCCGGCCCACGATGCGCGCGGCGAGGATAACCAGCGTATTCAGCACGCCCTGGATCAGAGTCAGCGTGACCATGTCGCCGTTCGCGACGTGGCCGATCTCGTGGCCGAGCACGGCGCTGGCCTGCTCGCGGTTCATCTGCTGCAACAGCCCCGAACTGACCGCGACCAGCGAGCTGTTTTTCGTCATGCCGGTGGCGAAGGCGTTCATCTCCGGCGCGTCGTAGATGGCTACTTCGGGCATGCCGATGCCGGCGTTCTGCGCGTGCCGTCGCACGGTGTCGACCAGCCAGCGCTCGGTCTCGTTCTGCGGCTGCATGATTACGCGGGCGCCGGTGCTGCGCTTGGCGATCCACTTGGACAGGGCCAGCGAGATGAAGGCGCCGCCCATGCCAAACACGGCGGCATAGAGCAGCAGGCCGGTCATGCCGCCGTACCCGTTGGCGGCGGCCATCTGGTCGATGCCGAACAAGCGGCACACGATGCTCAGCAGCAGCAGGACGGCGATGTTGGTAGCAAGGAAAAGGACGATGCGGCGCATGGTTCACTTGGGGGCAGTGGGGGAAAACGCAGGCTCCCACAAACGAAGGCACCGTGCCCATCGCACGGCCGCCTTCCGGGAGCACCCAAGATTCGGGCCGCCGGGCGGGCTTTCAAGGGCCGCCGCGTGGTGATCGATGAAATGGCGCCAGTGGGCTCGGGCCGCACCCGCCCTCAACCTGATCCGGCGCGCGGCGACGATGGTCACCGTCAACCGCCGCTGTGCTCCGGCGGTGCAGAGGTGGCCAGGGCAGCAAGATCAGCCAGGCCAAAGGACTGTTCCACGGTTGCCATCTCGGCTACCGCATACTCGAAACCGTGCCGGCGGGCCTGACGGTGCTGCCCCAGCACCTCAAACTGCTCAAACAGCTCGCGGTAGCACGCCGGCGACAGCCATGCGCTTTCAGACCGGAAACAGCACGGTGCCCTCGATCGTGGCATGGTGCTGGTACGGGCGACGTCGCGCAGCGCCAGCGGCACGGCGTCAGCGCCCGCGTTCACCGCGAGGCCAGCTCGCTTCTCTGCTCGAAATGTTCGTAGGCGGTAATCAAGCCGCCCAGCACCTCGGCGGAGGTCTCGAACAGCGCCTGGGCTTTGGGGTCGGACACCTTGGACACGTCTTCGCGGACATGTTCCATGGCATCGCGCAGCATGCCTTTTATCTTGTCGGTGTGGTGGCGCGGATCGTTGTCCGCATACGCCATGTGCTCGGTCATCATGGGTCTCCATCTGGCGGCACGACCGCACCCCTCGGCACGACCGGGCCGCGGCGAATGCTCCGCCCCTTCGCGTTGCATGCACGTGAACGGACCCATGCGACCGAAGGGCGCAACCGTATAATGCGGCCATGGATTACCGCGGCCGTTTCGCTCCCTCGCCCACCGGTCGGCTGCACTTCGGCTCGCTGGCGGCGGCGGTGGCCAGCTGGTTATGTGCGCGACATGCGGGCGGCCGATGGCTGGTGCGCATGGAGGATATCGATCCGCCGCGCGAGGTGGCCGGCGCAGCCACCGGTATCCTCACCGCACTGCCCGCATTCGGACTGGTCGCCGACGAGGCGGTGCTGTTCCAGAGCCAGCGTCGCGCGGCCTATGACGCCGCGTTCGAGCAATTGCGCGCCGCCGGCCACGTGTTCGCATGCACATGCAGCCGCAGCGATCTGGCCGCCAACGGTGGTCTCCATGGCGACGGCCGCTGCGCCCGCCCCGGCAGATCCGGGCACGCGCCGGCATGGCGGTTGCGCGTACCCGATGGCGATATTCGTTTCCACGACGCCCTGCAGGGACCCCAGCGGCAGAACCTGCGCCAACAGGTTGGCGATTTCGTGATCCGCCGCGCCGACGGCATCTACTCGTATCAACTCGCCTGCGTGGTGGACGACGCTTTCCAGCAGGTAACCGAAGTCGTGCGCGGCCACGACCTGCTCGATTCCACACCACGCCAGATCTGGCTGCAGCGCTGCCTGGATCTGCCCACGCCAGCCTACCGGCACCTTCCGCTGGCGCTGGACGAGCGCGGCCACAAATTGTCCAAATCCGCGCAGGCGTTGCCAGTGGATACGGCCAACCCCTTGCCGGTGTTGCGCGGCGCCGCCCGTTTTCTGGAACTTCCATGGCACGAGGGAGCCGCCGACGTGCACGAGGCGCTGGCGTTCCTTCTGAGGCACGTGCAGCCCGACGGGCTCCCGCGCCACAACCGCTGTTGGACGGCCAGAAGGCCATAAAACCCTTGCGAACGGCCATCGCATCGCGGAGAGTGCCAGGACGGCGTCCGTCGCGGACATCGTCGCCCACGCATCGCCCTAAAGGAGAAAGGAAATGACGCAACGCACGGCATTGGTTACAGGTGGCACTGGCGGCATCGGCAGCGCGATCATCCGCTACCTCGCCGGACAAGGTCATCGCGTGGTCACCAATTACCGTGATGCTGCCAAGGCCGAAACCTGGCGCCAGGCGATGGCCGCCGACGGCATCGAGGTGACCATGGTGCCCGGCGACGTCAGCTATCCGCAGACTTCCGAGGCGATGATCCGCGCCATCGAGGAAAAGTGCGGTCCGGTGGAAATCCTGGTCAACAACGCGGGCATCACGCGCGACTCCACCTTCCACAAGATGAACTACCAGCAGTGGATGGACGTGGTGAACACCAACTTGAACGCCTGCTTCAACGTCACCCGCCCGGTGATCGAAGGCATGCGCGCGCGCAAGTGGGGCCGCATCGTGCAGATCAGCTCCATCAACGGCCAGAAGGGCCAGTACGGCCAGGCCAACTACGCCGCCGCCAAGGCCGGCATGCACGGCTTCACCATCTCGCTGGCGCAGGAAAACGCGAAGTTCGGCATCACCGTCAACACCGTGTCGCCCGGCTACGTGGGCACCGACATGGTGATGGCCGTGCCCGAAGACGTGCGCGCCAAGATCGTGGCGCAGATCCCCGTGGGCCGCCTCGGCAAACCCGAGGAAATCGCCCATGCCGTCGCCTTCCTCACCGGCGAGGAAACCAGCTGGATCACCGGCGCCAACCTCGCCATCAACGGCGGCCATTACATGGGTTGGTAAAACCCGCGCAATGAAACTGCCAGTGGCAGTTTCAGCGGGTTTTACCAGGTGAGGCATGGATGCCGAACGGGCAGCGCCGCATGGACGCCTGCTTGCCTCAGTTCCCCAAAAAAGCCGCGCCTCAGCGCCGAAAGAATCCGTAATCCCTCTCCCCTGCGGGGAGAGGGTAGGGAGAGGGGGTACGCCGCGGGGAAATAGCAACGAAGCTCACCGAGGCGGCGACAAGCCCCTCCATCAGCTGCGAGCACCGCCCCTCTCCTCAATCCTCTCCCCGCAGGGAGAGGGGGCAGTTCGCGCGGATCCGTCGGCACCGCGCTTCACCCCGACATGCTACCCAGCAGCTTCTCCAACACCTTCCCCACCGCCGCAAACGCAAACGTACCGGTGACATGCGTCGCCGCACCCAAGCCGCCACCGCACGCCAGGTTCATCGCATCGCCCCCGGGCGGGCGCGTGCCGCACACGCTGCCATCCGGCTGCGGGTACTGCACGTTCTGCAACGAATAGACGGCCGAAACACCGAAGTAGCGATCCGGGTTGCGGGGGAAATTGAAGTCCGTGCGCAGCTTCTTGCGGATCAGGCTGAACATCGCGTCGTGTTCGGTGCGCGACAGGTCGCGCACGCGGATCTGGGTGGCGTCGGTACGGCCGCCGGCGGAACCCACGCTGACGATGGGCAGCTTGCGGCGGCGGCACCACGCGATGGTTTCCAGTTTCACGCGAAACGCGTCGCAGGCATCCAGCACCACGTCGTAGCCGCGGTCGAGCAATTCGTCCAGCGTGGAAGGGGTAAGAAAGCGCTCGATCGCTTCCAGCCGGATCGTGGGGTTGATGGCATGGGCACGCGCCGCGATCACGCCGACCTTGGACTTGCCGAATTCGCCATCCAGCGCGTGCAACTGGCGGTTGGTGTTGGATACGCAGACCTCGTCCGCGTCGATCAGCGTGAGCCGACCCACGCCGCTGCGCGCCAGCGCCTCAGCCGCCCACGACCCCACGCCGCCCACGCCGATCACGCACACGTGCGCCCCGGAAAAGCGCTCGACACTGCCCGTACCGTACAGGCGCTCGACGCCGGCGAAACGCTCGGCGGGAAAGGATGGCGCACTCATGCGCGGGCGCCGGGGTGATGGAATTCGCAGGTGTGGTTCACGGTGGCAACCGGTGATGATGCAGCGCGTATTTTATCGCGTCGACGTGGCCGGCGACGCACGCGGCGGGTTACTCTGGGGATTGTCGTCCATCATTCGAGGAATCTGTCGATGCGTGTTGCCCTGATGATCTTGCTGGGACTGGTGATTGGCGTGATCGGCACTGTCAACGTGATGAACACGCTGGCCGCCCGCAATCCGATGCCCAAGGCGGTGATGGACACGATGGGCTACCACATCGGCGAACTGAAGCAGGCGTTGAAGGCGAAACAATGCAACGCACCGGCCACGCTGCATCACCTGGAACGGTTGCAGTCCACCGCCAGCGACATCGTGCCGGTGTTCGGCATCGACGAGAAAACCTTCACCGACGACGCCACCCAGTTGCATACCCGGCTGCAACAGGCCGTGCAAGCTGCGCCCGCCACGTGCGAAGCCTTGGCCGCGGCCATCCAGCCGGTGGGCGAAACCTGCAAGAGCTGCCACCAGCAATACCGTTGAGCAATAAGAGCGGTTTCAGCAGGAGCGACTTCAGTCGCGACGCTCTCTGTCAAGATTCCAGGGCAAAGCGTCGCGACTGAAGTCGCTCCTGCAAAAAAGCCTGGGTCACCAGGCGCGTTGATACTGCAGCGGCACGTCGATCTGCACGCCAAGCTCCTGCGCGGCGCGCAAGGGAAAGTAAGGATCACGCAGGCTTTCGCGCGCCATCAGCACCACGTCCGCCTCACCGCTGGCGACGATCTGCGCGGCCTGCGCGGCAGTGGTGATCAGGCCAACCGCACCGGTGGCCACGCCCGTCTCGGCGCGGATGCGCGCCGCAAACGGCACTTGATAGCCGGGCCGCACCGGAACCTTCACATGCGGCAGCAAGCCGCCGCTGGAAACGTCGATCAGATCCACGCCCAACGCTTTCACCTGCTGCGCCAGTTGCACGCTTTGTTCGATATCCCAGCCGCGGGGGCCATCGGCCGGCGCCCAATCGGTGGCGGAAAGCCGCAGCCATAATGGCAGCCTGTCCGGCCAGACTTCGCGCACGGCAGTAATGACTTCGCGCACGATGCGGCTGCGGTTGTCGAAGCTGCCGCCGTATTCATCGGTGCGGTGATTGCTCAGCGGCGACAGGAACTGGTGCAGCAGATAACCATGCGCCGCGTGCAGCTCGACCAGCTCGAAGCCCGCCACCAGCGCACGCTGGGCGGCGGCGCGGAAATCGTCGATCAACGCGCGGATGGCGGCGCTGTCCAGCGCCTGCGGCGCCGGCCAGCCAGCATCGAACGGCAACGCGGAAGGCGCCACGGTTAGCCAGTCGCCCTGTCCCATCGGCAGCGGACCACCGCCTTCCCACGGCCGCTGGGCGCTGGCCTTGCGCCCGGCGTGCGCCAGTTGCACGCCGGCGACGGCACCATGCGCCTTGATGAATCGTGCGATCGGCCGCCACGCCTCCCGTTGCGTGTCGTTCCACAGGCCGGTGTCGCCCGGGGAAATGCGCCCCTGCGCCGACACCGCCGTGGCCTCGGCGATCACCACCGCCGCGCCGCCCACCGCTCGACTGCCCAGATGCACCAGGTGCCAGCCATCGGGCAGGCCATCGGTGGCCGAGTACTGGCACATCGGCGAGATCACCAGCCGGTTGCGCAAGGTGAGGCTGCGTTGGGTCAACGGGTCGAACAGGTTCATCGGATGCGCCGGGTTCGGGGACAAGGAGCAGAGATGCCGCCACCTGACGCCATCATCAAGGGGTGTGCGGGCTTGCCGTGATGGACGCCGCGTCCTGGGCAGCAATCCACGAGGCGATGCGCTGGGCGATTGCCGCCGGCGTTTTCATCCAGTGGAAATGATCGGCCGTGGCGCCGTCCAGATCCTGCGGCGTGATCACGTAGGTATCTGCGTGGGCTTGCTGCATCTTGCCGAGCAGGAAATCCAGCGAGGGCTGCGGGCCCAGCCAGTCGTCACGCAGGCGCAGCGCCAGCACGGGAAGGTGCAGCGAGGCCAGGCGCTGTTCGAAATCCGGCGCCATGCCACGGGCCGCGTAACGACCGCTGCGACCGCTGCGCGCCCAGTCGGCAATGACACCGCGCGCCTCGTTGCCGCCGAAACCGATCCGCCGCCCGGGCAGATACCCCACCGCCGCCGCCAGCCACGGCGCCACCACATAGGCCAGACCGACCAGCCAGCCACGCTGAAACCGTCGCCAATACGGCGCGCCACTGGCCACCAGCACCAACCCCGCGTACGCGGCGGGATGCAACGCGGCGTACAACGTCGCCAGTTGTCCACCGAGGCTGTGCCCACCCAGCCAACACGCGGCCAGCGGCCAGCGCCGGCCTACCTCGGCCAGCGCCGCCGGCAGGTCGTCCGCCAGCAGTTCGCGGTAACCCCAATCACAGTGGCGGCCGGCGCGCCGATCGCTGGAACCGATGCCGCGCCATTCATGCAGCACCACCGCCACGCCGCGCTCGGCCAGCGCCTGGGCCAACGGCAGGTATTGCCGAGCCGACACGCCCATCGCCGGCATCCAGTACAGCAGCCGTTGCACCGCGCCGGGGCGATGTACGCAAAGCAGATCGAAACGCGCGCCATCGGGCGCCAATACCGACACGGTCAGTGGCGCAATGGGGGAATCGGAAATGGGGGAAGTCACCCATTGCACGCTAGCGGAGTTCAACCGCCGCGGCAAAGCACTGGCGTGAAAACAACCCGCTTCGGCACCTTGCGCGCCCATAAAAAAGGGGCCGGTTTGCGCCGGCCCCTCTCAATCGGGTGTCGTGGGTCAGACCGCCGTGACGTCTTCGGCCTGCAGACCTTTCTGGCCGGTGACCACTTTGAAACTCACCTTCTGGCCTTCCTGCAGGCTCTTGAAACCCGAGCCGGTGATGGCGCGGAAATGCACAAACACGTCCGGGCCTGCCTCACGGCTGATAAAACCAAAACCCTTGGCATCGTTAAACCACTTGACTGTACCTACTTCACGATCCGACATAGCTCACTCCGATCCAATCCTGACGCTGAGACAAACCGGCCCCAAACAGGCCGAC
This sequence comes from Rhodanobacter sp., assembly GCA_035514935.1. Lineage (GTDB taxonomy): Bacteria > Pseudomonadota > Gammaproteobacteria > Xanthomonadales > Rhodanobacteraceae > Rhodanobacter. The sequence continues at coordinate 7,993 of DATJCF010000363.1, forward strand.
GCTTACTGAGCATGCAGGGTCGGGTGAAACGATGCGGATTATGCAATCCATACCGGCACGCACGTGGCCAAGCAAACGCAGTCGCGCAAGCATAACGGATTTTTCGGGCGCAAGTAGTCGCCCAAAACAGGGCCTGGCAACGGCACCCGGGACGTCATAAATCACCTCCGGCCATCGGGCAATCCGGCCGCCTTGACCCTATGGCACAGCCGGCCGCCACGCCCATCAAACAGCGCCCCTTCATGCGCAATGCACAAAGCCGCGAAACCGAAAGCCGGCCATGGCGCAAATACCCGGCCTGATTCCCGTGACGGGCCGGTTATTCAGGTTTTTTTTACTTGCCGCTGTCTACTGTGCTTCGGTACCGCTCCGGCGGGGGTATCACCCCACCGCCTTCGATCGTCCAAGGAGAAGCCCCGATGACCATTTCAGCACGCCCGTTTGCAGCTTGTTCGGGATTGACCACCGCCCTGCTCCTCGGCCTGCTGTTGACCGGTTGCGCCACCCACGAGACGACCCCGACCACCCGCACGACAACCACCGTCCGCGACGCGGCCCCCGCTGCCCGCCACCACACGCCACCGGCGGCCACGCCTTCCAGCGCCGACAAAGGCACCCGCCACAGCACCGGCGCGTCGTCCACCGGCCTGCCCGACCGCACCGGCATTCCCGCCTGCGACGACTACCTGGCCAGCTATGTCGGCTGCCATCGCGCCGCCGAAATCTTCGCGCCCGGCCAGCTGCAGGACCGTTACGAGGCGATGCGCACCAGCCTGCTGCGCGACTCCCAAAACCCGGACATCCGCCCGCAACTGGCCGCCCGCTGCAATTCGCTGGCAACCCAGCTGCGCACCGCCTTGCACGGCAAGTCCTGCGAAGTCAGCCCCGCCCCGGCCAGCACTACGCCCTGAAATCCATGGGCGAACGCCTCACGGCAATCAGCCCGCGCGCCAGCAGGCCCGCAACCGGGAAGCCAGTGCGGCGGGCTCGCAGTGCGCCAGACGTACTTGCGGCGTGCCATGCCAGCACGCGGTGCCGCGGATGGTGTTGGCCAGCGCCTGAACCAGCCGCGGCGCCAACGCGGTACCCGGTTGCAGGAACAGGGCCTTGATCTCGAATACGCCATCGGCGCGATGTGCCTTGGCATCGAGCCGGCCGATCAACTGGCCGCGATGCAGGACGGGTAGCACGTAATAGCCGTAGCGGCGCTTCGCCGCGGGCACGTAGCACTCCAGCGTGTAGTCGAAATCGAACATCGCGCTTGCCCGTGCGCGATCCCATACCAGCGGATCGAACGGCGAAAGCAGCGCGGTGTGGGTGGCGCGCAGCCGGCCCTGCCGTGCCTTGTCCAGCGCGTCGGCATGATCGCGATGGACGTAGCCGGGCGTTTTCCAGCCTTGCACCGGCTGCGCCAGCAACTCGCCGCGTTCCAGCAGCGGTGCCAGTTCCTGTTCGCTGACCGCCGGTTTCAGACGATGGTAGTCGGCGATCCAGGCGGTGGTGGTGATCCCCAGCGCGCGCACGGTGTCGGCGATGAAACGCTGGCGCACAGTCAACGGCGCAGCCGTCTCGGTGGACGGATCCAGCGGCGGGTCGAGCCGCGCCAGCACGCGATCGGCGAGGTCGTACACGCGCTGGAAATTGTCCCGCCGCGCCACCATCAGCTCGCCCAGCGCGAAGCAGGCCTCCAGCCAGCGCTTCTCCGGTTTCCACTCCCACCACCCTGGCTTGCCGGCCACGCTGCCCGGTGCACGGGTGAAATCCGCAGCGCGTACCGGGCCGTCGGCGCGGATCCGGTCCAGCAGCACATCCATCTCGGCGCGATGCTCGTGCTGCACGCGCAGGGCGTGGCGCTGGGCCCAGTGCTGCAGGCGCTGGGCGCGCCAGGCACGGTGCCAGCCGATGTCGGAGGCACCGACCAGGCTGGCCTCGTGCGCCCAGCATTCGGCCAGCTTGCCGGCGGCCAGCGCCTCGTCCAGCCAATTCGTGGGGTAGTCGCCCAGGCGGGCATGCAGTACCAGGTACGGGCTGCGTGCCACCACGTGGATGGTGTCGATCTGCAGCAGGCGCATGCGTTCGACCGCCGCCACCACATCGTCGCGGCGCGGCCGTCGCCGCAATGGTTGCAATAACCCTTGCGCCGCCAGCTGCAGCGCCCGCGCCTGCCCCGCCGTCAGCATGCCGCCTGCCTGGCGTGGCGACACGGTAGCTTCACGATGGCCTTATCAGCATAGGGAACCGGCATGTACGGAATCTCCGGGAGCATCCGCCGTGAAAGCGTCGCCATGAAACCTGGCGCGCATGCCGTGGGTGGATGACATGTCCACAACGTTTGAGCCCTCATTCTGGCATGGAGTATCGATCATGAAACCTCGCAAGCCATGGCTGTCTTTCGTCGCTGCCGGGTCGTTGCTGTTCACCGGTTCGCTGCTGGCGCAGAACCCGCCGCCACCGCCGGCACCACCTCCGCCACCGCCGGCCAGCATGCCGCCGGTACCGCCACCCGCACCGGTGCCGCCATCATCGGAGATGCCGTCACCTGCCGAGGCCGCACCGACCGCACCAGCAGCGCCAGCGGCACCGGCCGCACCCACCGCCGACCAGGCGTCTTACCAGACACCGCAAGGCGAACTGACCGTGCGCAGCACGCCGGCACCGGCGCCGCAAATCGGCCCGGCACCCGACTTTGCGCAGTTGTCGGCCGGCGGCAAGGGCATCACCGAGGCACAGGCGGTCGCCTACCCGCCGCTGGCCAATGATTTCCTGCATGCCGATAGCAACCGCAACGGCAGCATCAGCAAGGCGGAATACCAACGATGGACCAAGCAACCCTGACGCACTCCGCGCGTCCGCCGTTGCCATCGCGTCGCCCGGAGGCCGGCCACAAGTCAACGTGGCCGGCCTCTTTCATTCACGATCCTTTACGCTTGCGGGCCCGACAACGAACGACGCCGCTGCCGGCCCCATCCCTTTCGGAGTTATTGATGAAGCCTCATTCCGCCGCGTGGCCACTGGCTCTGGCCGTCGGCCTGGTCGCCGCACCGGGACATGCGCAGAATCCGGACCCCACCGATATCCGCGCCTGCACCGGCATCGAAACCGACTCGCAGCGGTTGGCCTGCTACGACCACGCCACCGGCCGGGTCAACCTGCCCACCGCACAGAAACGGGTGGACACCGAGACCTCGACGCCCAACATTTTCAGCCACGACATCTCCCCCTCGACCAGCACCGCCGTAGCGACCAACCCCGAAGTGGCGCGGCCGCTGTCCCTGCTGGACAGCCGCTGGGAGCTGTCGCCCGAGAGCAAGCTGGGCACGTTCAACGTACGCGGCTACAAGCCGGTCTACGTGTTGCCGGTGTTCATCACCAACCATCAGAACAACATGCCGCAGAGCCCCAACCCGGACAACACGGTCACGCAGAGCCAGCAACTGGACAACATGGAGGCGAAGTTTCAGCTGAGCCTGAAAACCAAGGTGTGGCAAGGCGTATTCGGCGATGCGGGCGACCTGTGGGTGGGCTATACGCAATCGTCCCGCTGGCAGGTTTACAACTCGCAGTTGTCGCGCCCGTTCCGCGAAACCGACTACGAACCCGAAGCGATGCTGATGTTCAACACGCATTACGAGGCGCTGGGCTGGACGGGCCGGATCCTGGGCATCGGCGTGAATCATCAATCCAACGGCCGCGGCAATCCGCTGTCGCGCAGCTGGAACCGCGTGATCGCCAATGTCGGCTTCGAGCGCGATGGCTGGACGGTCATGCTGCGCCCGTGGTGGCGCATCCCCGAGGCGCGCAGCGACGACAACAACCCCGACATCAGCGACTACATGGGTCGCGGCGAGATGCAGATCGTGCACGAGGCGAACGGCCAGGAATTCGGGCTGATGCTGCGCCACTCCCTGCGCGGCGGCGACCGCAGCCACGGCGCCGCCCGCTTCAGCTGGACCTTCCCGCTGGCCGGCAACCTGCGCGGCTACGCCGAGGTCTTCCACGGCTATGGCGAAAGCCTGATCGACTACAACCACAAGGCCACTTACCTGGGCCTGGGTGTTTCGCTGCTGGATTGGTACTGAGAAAAGCCCTCTTCCGCCTTCAGCACCTTCTCCCACAAGCGGGAGAAGGACAGCCTGCTCTGGCTTCACACTTCCTGGAGAAAGCAGGCCAGGGACTCAGTGGTGATGACCACCCTCGCCGTGCACATGGCCGTGCTCCAGCTCTTCGCCGCTGGCCTCGCGCACATTGGTGACTTCGATGTCGAAGTGCAGGGTCTTGCCCGCCAGCGGATGGTTGCCGTCGATGAACACCTTGCCGTCCTCGACCTTGGTCACCGTGACGTTGATCTCGCCCTGCGGGCCGCGGCCCTGGAACTGCATGCCCGGCTGGATATCGTCCACGCCCTGGAACGCCTCGCGCGGCACTTCCTGCAGCAGCTCGGCGTGATGCACGCCGTAGCCTTCCTCGGGCGTTACATCGGCGGTGAACTTGTCGCCGGCGCCGCGGCCTTCCATCTGCTTTTCCAGGCCCGGCACGATCTGTCCGCCACCGTGGAGATAGGTCAGTGGCTCACGCCCCTTCGAGCTGTCGATGACCTGACCCTCGTCGTCGGTGAGCGTGTAATGGAAGGCGGCAACGGCGTTTGGGGCAATCTGCATGAAGACTCTCGCGTGTAGGTTCAAATCCGCCAGCCAGGTGCCGGCACGAGGTTCCAAGGTTAACAGAAGCGATGTCGACGTCCGACGCGGCAACTGATTGGCGATACTGTATCGATGAAGCCATTTTCGCGATCCGTGCATAACAAATTCGTGTCCGTTCTGTTGATGGCCGTTTCGCTGGCTGCCACGGCCGCGCCGCCGGCCACGACCACGCTCGCTGCGCGGATCGACGCACATATCGGTGAGCCGCGCTTTGCCGCCGCCGACTGGGGCATTGCCGTGGTGTCGCTGGACGACGGCCGCACGCTGTACGCCCACCGCGCCGATCACCTGCTGCAGCCGGCATCCGCCACCAAGCTCTTCACCGCTGCGCTGGCATTGTCGACGCTGGGCGCGGATTACCGCATGCCCACCCGCTTGCTGGCCGGTGGCGCCATCGCAAATGGACGTCTGGACGGCCCGCTGATTCTCTACGGCATGGGCGACCCGACTCTGGGCACGGCGAATACCCATGCGGACTGGGCCGAAGAACTGGCCAGCCAGCTGGCGGCCCGTGGCGTGCGGCGTGTGCACGGCAACCTGATCGCCGACGACAGCTATTTCCGCGGGCCGTTGACCGGCTCCGGCTGGGAGGCGGGCGACCTGCAGAGCGCTTTTGCGGCACCCGCTTCCGCGCTCAGCGTGAACGAGAATTCGGTCAGGGTGACAGTGACTCCCGCCGCCCGCGCCGGGCAGCTTGCACACGTCACGCTGGATCCTGCCGATGCGGGCCTGCAGGTCGAAAACGCCCTGCTGACCATCCCCGCGCGAACGCCTGACGACATCAGCCTCTATCGCGCTCCGGGCGCCGCGACACTGCAGGCATTCGGCAGCGTGGCGATGGGTGCGGCGCCACGGCACTACAAGTTGTCGCTGCCCGATCCCGCGGCCTCGGCGGGCGCGCAATTGCTGCAGGCATTGCGGCGTCGGCACATTGGGGTCGACGGCAAACTGCTGGTTCGGCACTGGCCGCAGGGCGACGGCAGCTTGCCGGCAGACGCGAGCATCGTCGCCGAAGTATTTTCACCGCCACTGGGCGAGATCCTGCACCGTGGCCTGAAACGCTCGCAGAACCTGTATCTGCAAAACCTGTTGCTGGCCGCCGGCGCCAGCCCGCTGGCCAGCGCACCGATGTCCTCTGCCTTCGTCAGCAGCGAGCAGCGTGCGATCGAAGCGCTGCATCGGCTGCTGGACAAGATCGGCATACCGCCCTCGGCCAGTGTGCTGGTGGAAGGCAGCGGCCTGGCGCGACGCGATCTCACGACACCGAACGCATTGGTGCGGCTGCTGGTCTACCTGGCCGCGCAACCCCAGGCGGTGCTGTTGCGTGAATCGCTGCCGATTGCCGGTGTCGACGGTTCACTCATCTGGCGCATGCGTGGCACCGCGGCGCAGGGGAATGTGCATGCAAAGACCGGCTCGATGGCGTACGTGCAGTGCCTGGCCGGCTACGTCACCACCGCTTCTGGCGAGCGGCTGGCGTTCGCCATCATGCTCAACAACTACGTGCCTGCGCGTGGTGCGTCGCGCCCCAGCGCGGAGGTCGACGCCATCGCGGTGATGCTGGCCAACCTCACGGGTAGCGGTTGAGGATCAGCCGCCCAGCCGTTCCAGCGTGTCCTTGGCGATCTTTTCCGGTGTATCCGTCGAGGCGTAGCGCTTCACCACCTGCCCTTCGGCATCGACCAGGAACTTGGTGAAGTTCCATTTGATCGCCTCGCTGCCCAGCACACCCCTGCCTTCGCTCTTCAGCCACTTGTACAGCGGATCGGCGTGTTCCCCGTTCACCTCGATCTTGGCGAACATCGGAAAAGTGACGTCGTAATTCGTGCCGCAGAAGGCCTTGATTTCCGCCTCGCTGCCCGGCTCCTGGTGGCCGAACTGGTCGCAGGGGAAACCGAGCACCACCAGTCCCTTGTCGCGCTGGTCCTGCCACAAGGTTTCCAGCCCCGTGTACTGCGGCGTGAAACCGCACTTGGAGGCCACGTTGACGATCAACAGGGTTTTGCCCCGCCACTCGGCCAGCGAGCGCTGGTTGCCATCGATGTCGCGGACGCTGAAATCGTAGACACTGGTCATGCCATGCTCCGTTGGGTGAACCCTTGGAGTCTACGCCATCGCCGCTGACACCCCGCGGCCTACAATGGCGCTCCTTTTGCCCCACCCGGGATGCCACGTGATCCGCTTCGTCGATGTCCACAAGTCGTACCGCTCAGGCGGTCGCGATATCCCCGCGCTGCAGCCATTCAACCTCGACATCGCCGACGGTGAAGTGTTCGGCATCATCGGGCTGTCGGGCGCGGGCAAGTCCACGCTGATCCGGCTGATCAACCTGCTGGAGCGACCCAGCGGTGGCCAGGTCTTCGTCGACGACATCGAGATGACCGCACTGGCGGAACCGGCGTTGCGCGCGCAGCGGCGCAGGATCGGCATGATTTTCCAGCACTTCAACCTGCTGGCCTCGCAAACGGTGGCCGATAACGTGGCGTTTCCGATCCGGCTGGCCGGCGAGCGCCGCGACGCCGTGGTGCGCCAGCGGGTCGAGGAGCTGCTGGCGCGGGTGGGGCTGGCCGATCACGCTGACAAATATCCTTCGCAGCTTTCCGGCGGCCAGAAACAGCGCGTCGGCATCGCCCGCGCACTGGCCAATCGGCCGTCCATCCTGCTGTGCGACGAGGCCACCAGCGCGCTCGACCCGCAGACCACGGCGTCGGTGCTGGCCCTGCTGGCCCAGATCAATCGCGAACTGAAGCTCACCATCGTGCTGATCACCCACGAAATGGACGTGGTGCGCCGCGTGTGCGACCGCGTGGCCGTGCTCGATGGCGGCGCGATCGTGGAGCGCGGCAGCGTGGTCGACGTGTTCCTGCACCCGCAGCATGCCACCACGAAACGGTTCGTCAACGAGGCCTTGCCGGAGGAATCCGCCAGCACACACGTGCCGTACGCGCAGGTGCCGGGGCGCCTGATGCGGTTGAGTTTTCGCGGGGATGCCACGATGACGCCCGCGCTGGGCCGCGTGGCGCGTGAGACGGGGATCGACTTCAACATCCTGGCCGGCCGCATCGACCGCATCAAGGACCTGCCCTACGGTCAGCTCACGCTGGCCATGCAGGGCGATGGGGTGGACACCGCGCTGGCCGCGCTGCGCCAGGCCGGCATCGAGATCGAGGAGCTGTCCCGATGAACCTGCTGCAACGCCTGTTTCCCAACATCGATGACTGGGCCGAGATCGGCCATGCCTGCATCGACACCCTGCTGATGCTGGGCGGCTCGATGGCACTTACGGTGGCGATCGGATTGCCGCTGGGCGTACTGCTGTACCTCACCGCCCCGAACCAGTTGCGGCCGATGCCGAAGCTGTATGCCGTCACCTCGCTGCTGGTGAACATCCTGCGCTCGGTGCCGTTCATCATCCTGATGATCGTGCTGATGCCGGTGACCTACGTGCTGGTCGGTACCAAGCTGGGCATCCGCGGCGCCATACCACCGCTGGTGATCGGCGCCGCGCCGTTCTTTGCGCGGCTGGTGGAAACCGCCCTGCGCGAAGTGCAGCAAGGCGTGATCGAGGCCAGCCAGGCGATGGGCGCCAGCCTGTGGCAGATCGTGCGCCACGTATTGCTGCCCGAGGCGCGTGGCGGCATCTTCGCCGGCATGACCGTCACCGCCATTGCACTGGTGGGCTACACCGCGATGGGCGGTGCGATCGGCTCGGGCGGCCTGGGCGACCTGGCTTACCGCTACGGCTACCTCAGCTACAAATCGGATTACATGCTGGTCACCGTGGTGCTGCTGATCGTACTGGTACAGCTGCTGCAGATGATCGGCGATCGCATCGTGGCCCGCTTCGGCCGGCACTAGCGCGCGGGCCCGGCCTTTTACACATGGCGGTATGGACGGCTATTCTTGAGCGCCGCGCCGACACTTCATCATGAAAAAAGCCCTCGCCCTTCTCGCCGCCCTGCTCCTGGCCGGCTGTTCCGCTCCCGGCGACGCGGGCAAGGACGCGCAAACGCTCACCGTGGCGGCCACCGCCATCCCGCACGCGGAAATCCTGAAGCAGGTGAAACCCATCCTGGCCAGGGAGGGCGTGAACCTGCAGGTCAAGGTGTTCGCCGACTACGTGCAGCCGAACATGCAGGTGGCCGAGAAGAACATCGACCTGAACTACTTCCAGACCAAGCCCTACCTGGATGCGTTCAACCGCGAGCGCGGCACCCACCTGACCATCGTCACCGGCGTGCACATCGAGCCGTTCGGCGCCTACTCGCGCAAATACAAAAGCATCGCGGATCTGCCCGACGGCGCCAGCGTCACCTTGCCGAACGACCCCAGCAACAACAGCCGCGCGCTGCTGTTGCTGGCGAAAAACGGCCTGATCACGCTGAAAGACCCCAGCAACGAGATGTCCACGTTGAAGGACATCACCGCCAACCCGAAACACCTGAAATTCCGCGAACTGGAAGCGGCCATGCTGCCGCGCACGCTGGACGAGGTGGACCTGGCATTGATCAACACCAACTACGCCCTGGCCGCAGGCCTGAACCCCACGAAAGATGCGCTGCTGATCGAAGACAAGAACTCGCCGTACGTGAACTACCTGGTCGGCCGCCCCGACAACCAGAACGATCCGCGCGTGCAGAAGCTGGCCAAGGCGCTGACCAGCCCGGAGATCAAGGCGTTCATCGAGCAGAAGTACCACGGGGCGGTATTGCCGGCGTTCTGAACTCGATTCGTTCCTTCCCCCGTTCACGGGGGAAGCAAGCATCGGGGTTGCCGGGAACCTCGATGGGAGAGGAAGGCTTCAGCCCTGCGTATCAGGTATCTCGAACACCTGGCGCAGATATGCAACATAGGCCGGGTCCTCGCACATGTTCTTGCCGGGCGAGTCGCTGAGCTTGGCCACGGGCTGGCCGTTGCAGCGGATCATCTTGATCACGATCTGCAGCGGCTCCGGGCCCACGTCGTTGGTGAGGTTGGTGCCCACGCCGAAGGCCAGCTGGCAGCGGCCACGGAAGTGCGCGTAGAGCTGCATCACCCTGGGAATGTCGAGGCCGTCACTGAACACCAGCACCTTGCTGCGCGGGTCGACGCGGTTGGCCAGGTAATGGGCCAGCACTTTCTCGCCCCAGTCGAACGGGTCGCCCGAATCGTGGCGGGTGCCGTCGAACAGCTTGCAGAAGTACATGTCGAAATCGCGCAGGAATGCATTGAGGCCGTAGACATCCGACAGCGCAATGCCCAGGTCGCCGCGGTATTCCTTTGCCCACGCCTCCAGCGCCGCCACCTGCGAATCGCGCAGGCGCGGCCCCAGCGCCTGGTGCGCCTGCAGGTATTCGTGCGCCAGCGTGCCCAGCGGGGTGAGGTCGAGCTTGCGCGCCAGCCACACGTTGCTGGTGCCCGCCAGTTGGGCGCCCAGATCGCGGCGGAGCGTGGTCACCACCTCTTCCTGCCATACGCGCGAATAACGCCGGCGGGTGCCGTAGTCGGCGATGCGGCAATCGGCGTAATCGCGGTTGTCGCGCAGCAAGGCGATTTTTTCCTGCAGCCGCCGGCGCCCCTCACCCAGGTCGAGGCCGGCGCTGGTGCGGCGGAAGTACACCTCGTTGACGATCGCCAGCAACGGCACTTCAAACAGGATGGTATGCAGCCAGGGGCCGCAGATGCGGATCTCGATCTCGCCGTTGCCGGCGGCCGAGGGGGCGATCTCCACGTACTTCTCGTTGAGCTGGAACAGTCCCAGGAAGTCGACGAAATCGCTCTTGATGAAGCGCCAGGTGCGCAGGTATTCCAGTTCGTCGGGATGGAACCGCAACTGGCACAGCCCGGCCAGTTCGGCGCGGATATCGTCGATACATGACACCAGGTCGATGCCCGGGCTGCGGCACTTGAAACGGTATTCGACCTGCGCCGCGGGATACTGGTGCAAAACCACCTGCATCATCGAGAACTTGTACAGGTCGGTGTCCAACAGTGAATCGATGATCATCGGGTGCCCGGCAGGATTCGCGAATGCGTTTGCCCATTATCCATGCTATGCGGGGATCGGTTTCTTGCGGGATTTTGTTTCGGGCAAAAAGAAACCCCATCAGCCAGGGGAGGACTGATGGGGTTTGTCAGGCTGGCCTCCAGGGGAGGAAGGGCCAGCCCCTCGGCGGCGGGATGTCGCTTGCCACCTCTGGTCGCCATCACGGCGATACACAACGTTAGTGTGGTCACGGTGGCGGCGGTTCAAGAGCTGCCTCGCAACCGTTCAGGTTATCGACAGCTGAAAAACGTCCACCTGGCCCCACTACTAAAATCGCCTGGCTATTTTATCGGAGTCCATCGTGAATTTTCTGCGATTTTTTGTCACAGCCCTGCTTTTCCTGCCACCCATGATCCGAGCCGCCGAGCTGCGGGTGGACACGAACCACGGAAGCACCGTCTATCGCACCGAAACGTTGCTGCAGCGCCCCGACGTTCGCGCCATCACGATCCCCGACGACGTGGCCTTCCACGGCACCACGCATTACCGCGCCGTACCGCTGACCGCCCTGCTGCCGGGCATCGGCGTCGGCGACCACCTGCAATTCACCGCGCTGGACGGATTCGTGGCGGAAATCCCCGCAGCTCTGTTGCTGCAACATGGCGGCAGCGAAGCGTGGCTGGCGATCGACGACCCGGCCCATCCCTGGCCGGCGCTGGGTGGAGGCCATGGCGGCGCCGGGCCGTTTTATGTCGTCTGGACCCGGCCCCACGCCGGCAACATCAGCCCGGAACAATGGCCTTACCAAGTGGCGGCGATCCGCGTGCTGCCGCCTGTCGCCAGCAGGTTTCCCGCCATCCAGCCGGCCGCATCGCTACCGGCGGACAGTCCGATCCGGCGCGGTTTCGCGGTGTTCCAGCGCACCTGTTTCGCCTGCCATACGCTGAACGGTGAGGGCGCCGCCACACTGGGGCCGGATCTCAACGTGCCCCACAGCCCCACCGAATATCTGCGCGCCGACCTGCTGCGAGGCTTTATCCGCAACCCGCAATCGCTGCGCCAATGGTCACTGGCGCGGATGCCGGCGTTCAGCGAAAAGACGCTTTCGGACGCCGACCTGGACGCGGTGCTGGATTACCTGAAACACATGGCGGCACGCAGGCGATCGGCGGAGAAATGACGCGCGGGCGAACCAGCCCGCACGTTACCGGCGGTCATCGCGGTCACGATGGCGCCCGTGCCCATCCTGGCCATGCCGGTCGGACCCACCGTGACTTCGGCCGTGGTCGCCGCGGTCGCGGTGGCCGTTGTCATGGTAGGCGGGGCGGCGGTCTCCGCCGTAGGCATGACCGCGATGCCATCCGCCACGGTCATCGTGGTGATATCGCGCGCCGCCGTACCATGTGTGGGTGACGCCGATGCTCACGCCGGGCGCGTATCCATAGTCGTAGCAACAGCCGTAATAGTTGTAGTACCCCGGCGCCCCGTAATAGCTGTCGTCGTACACCGGGGCACTGCGGCCGTAGTAAACGTCGCCCTGCGATCCGTTGTTGCGCACGTAGCTGTAGTCGGGATCGTAATAGCAACCAGACAACGACACCGCCGCAACAACCATGCCCAGAAGGGAGATTTTGCGTTTCATGAGCGGCCTCCGCAGGGTGATGCACCACGCTAGGCCGCGATGGTTGAACCCGTACTGAGCCGCGGGATATACGCCGCCGCACTCCCGCTTGCCTGGCGCCTCGTTGCGAAACCTTCAGCTTTTGCGCTTGCCCAGGTCATTGCGCGGTGCCGGCAGCGCATGGCTGTCGGCCACATCGCCGTTGCTGGCCATGTCGCCGGATACGGGCGGATGCATGCCCGCGTTGCCGCCATGCGATTGCGGGTCGGCGTCCGGCCAGCCGGGCCCCTGGCGCACGCGCTCATGCTTTACCTCCAGCAAGGCCTGGATGTGCGCCACCGCCTCCTCGGGAGTGATGTGCTTCACCGGAACCTCGACCGTACGCTCCGGCTTGGCTACCGGTTTGGGCTGCGGCGCAGCTTTCTTCACCGCGGAGCGCTGATCGGCAATTTTCCGGGTGGTCGACTTGCGCGGCGCGGTTTTCGCCGGCGCGGCTGCCTTGGTGGTGGGCTTGCGAACGGCAGCCTTCGGCGCCGCCTTCTTGGCGGCGGGACGCTTTGCAGCGGCCTTTCGGGCTTCAGCTTGCCGAGTCGCGCTGAGTTGCGCACCCGTCTTTTTCACCGCCGCTTTCTTGGCAACGGATTTCTTCGCAACCGTCTTCTTCGCAACGATTTTCCTGGCGACGATTTTCCTGGCTGCCGTCTTCTTCGCCGCGACCTTCTTCGCAACCGCCTTTCCAGCGGCCGGCTTCTTCGCGGCTGTTTTCTTCGAGGCGGCTTTCCTGACCGGGCTCTTCTTTGCCACCGACTTCTTTACGGTGGATTTTTTTGCCGCCGAACGCGGCGTGGTCGTGCCACCTGTGGCCGACTTGCGCGGTGCGGGCTTGCGGCTGACGCTGCCTGCAGCCGCCTTCGATGCCGCCTTTTTTTTGGTAGGTGTCGTCTTTGCCGCGGACTTCTTCGCAGCCGACTTGCGTGTCATAGCCATGCGTGGGTTCTCCTGCGGATGATCGATGGGACCGCAGCCAGTATGCACGCCCACGTCGTGACAGGCATCTGAAGTCGCCGCTGCCGTTCACCCTCAGAACGAGGGATGGACCAGCTGGTTGAGGAAATACGGCAGCACGCGACCATCCATCAGCAAGGTGAATATCACGCCGTACGCGGCACCCCACAGGTGCGCACTGTGATTGACGTTGTCTTGCCCGCGGCGATCCATGTAGATGGAATACGCGGTGTACAACACGGCGTAGACGATCGCCGGCATCGGCACCACCAGCACCAGGATGCGCTGCCAGGGTGCCAGCAGGATGAACGCGAACAGCACCGCCGACACCGCGCCGGAGGCGCCAAGGCTGCGGTAATTCGGGTCGTTGCGGTGCTTCAGGTAGGTCGGCAGGATCGAGAACACCAACCCGCCGATATAGAACAGCACGAAACCGAAACTGCCCAGCCGCTGGGCGAAAAAGCCCTCCATCACCCGCCCGAAGAAGAACAGCGTGAACATGTTGAACAGCAGGTGGCCGAAATCCGCGTGCACCAGGCCGTAGGTCACCA
>DATJCF010000364.1:0-4966 GCA_035514935.1 Rhodanobacter sp.
TTTCCAGTACGCGCGCTACCTGCTGATTTCGTCCTCGCGCCCCGGCGGGCTGCCCGCCAACCTGCAGGGGCTGTGGGCGGAAGGCACCAGCACGCCGTGGAATGGCGACTACCACACCAACGTCAACATCGAGATGAACTATTGGCCGGCCGAGCCCACCGGCCTGGGCGAGCTGGTGCAGCCGCTGTTTGCGCTGACCGCCTCGCTGCAGCAGCCCGGCGCGAAAACCGCGCAACGCTACTACGGCGCGCGCGGCTGGGTGGTGCACACGCTGACCAACCTGTGGGGCTTCACCGCGCCCGGTGCCGAGGCCAGCTGGGGCGTGTGGCAGGGCGCGCCCGCGTGGCTGAGCTTCCATATCTGGGATCACTACCGCTACACCGGTGACCGCGATTTCCTGCGCCGCTACTACCCCGTGCTGCGCGGCGCCGCCCGCTTCTATGCCGATGTGCTGATCGAGGAGCCCAGCCACCGCTGGCTGGTGACCGCGCCATCGAGCTCGCCGGAAAACACCGTCTACATGGACGATGGCCGCAAGGCCGCGATCGTGATGGGCCCGACGATGGACGAGGAGTTGATCCGCTTCCTGTTCGGCGCGGTGATCGAGGCCTCGCGGGATCTGCAGGTGGATGCCGATTTCCGCCGCGAGCTGGAAGCCAAGCGGGCGCGACTGGCGCCGATCCAGATCAGCCCCGACGGCCGCATCCAGGAATACCTCAAGCCCTATCGCGAGGTGGAGGTGCACCACCGCCACGTATCGCACCTGTGGGCACTGTTTCCCGGCAACCAGATCGACCTTGCCGAAACGCCGAAGCTTGCCGCGGCGGCAGCGCGCTCGCTGGATGTGCGCGGCGACGACTCCACCGGCTGGTCGGAAGCCTACAAGGTGAACCTGTGGGCGCACCTGGGCGACGGCAACCGCGCGCTGCACCTGCTGGATGTGCTGTTCAAGCCGGCCTCGCGCGACTCGCGGCGCGGCCACGAATGGGCCGGCACCTACCCGAACCTGTTCAACGCCGGCCCGCCGTTCCAGATCGACGGCAACTTCGGCGCCACCTCGGGCATGGTGGAAATGCTGATGCAAAGCGAACCGGGCCAGCTCGACCTGCTGCCCGCCGTACCCGATGCGTGGCCGCAAGGCGAAGTGCGCGGCCTGCACGCGCGCGGCGGTTTCGTGGTGGACATGCGCTGGGCGAAAGGCAAACTGGTCGAAGCCAGCGTGCGCTCACTGCGCGGCGGCGATTGCGTGGTGCGTTACGGCGGGCGACAGGTGTCGCTGTCGACGAAAGCTGGCCAGACCTACAAGTTGCACGCTACTGATTTCCTGTAGGAGCGACTTCAGTCGCGACCGGGGCTACGAGGCACACCCAGGTCGCGGCTGAAGCCGCTCCTACATGGGATGTCGGGAATCAGGCGCGCCCGTAAACATCGTCAAAGCGCACGATGTCGTCTTCACCCAGATAACTGCCGGACTGCACCTCGATCAGTTCCAGCGGCAGCTTGCCGGGATTGCGCAGGCGATGCTTGCTGCCCAGTGGAATATAGGTGCTCTGGTTTTCGCCCAGCAGGAACACCTTGTCGTCGCAGGTCACCTCGGCGGTGCCGGAAACCACGATCCAATGTTCGGCGCGGTGGTGATGCTTCTGCAGGCTGAGGCTGGCGCCGGGCTTGACCACGATGCGCTTCACCTGGAAGCGTTCGCCTTCCTCCAGCGAGTCGTACTTGCCCCACGGGCGATGCACTACCCGATGCAGCGAGTGCTCGCTGCGACCGGCGGCCTTGAGTTGTTCGACGATTTTCTTCACGTCCTGCGCGGCATCGCGATGCGCCACCAGGGTGGCATCGGGCGTGGTCACCACGATCAGGTCGTCGACGCCGACGGTGGCCAGCAGGTGGCGGTCGTGCGAGCGCAACAGCGAGTTGCGGGTGTCGATCGCCAGCGTGTCGCCGTCGTGGGCATTGCCTTGCGCATCGTGCACCGAGGTCTGCCACAGCGCCGACCACGAGCCGATGTCGCTCCACGCGCAGCTGACCGGAATCACCGCCGCGCGGCGAGTCTTCTCCATCACCGCGTAGTCGATCGAATCGTCCGGCACGCGAGCGAACGCGTCACGGTCGATGCGCACGAAATCCAGGTCGACTGACGCCTTCGCATGCGCCTCGCGCACCGCGGTCAGCATCGCCGGTGCATGCGCCGCCAGTTCTTCCAGGTAGCGCGACGCCTTGAACAGGAACATGCCCGAGTTCCAGTCGTAGCCGCCGTCGGCAACATAGGATTTCGCGGTGGCGAGGTCCGGTTTTTCGACGAACTGGTCCACGTGGTAACCGTCGCCGACCGCCTCGCCGTGGCGGATATAGCCGAAGCCGGTTTCCGGCCGATCAGGGCGAATGCCGAATGTCACCAGCCAGCCCTGCTCAGCCAGCGGCAAGGCCTTTTCCACCGCCGCGGCAAACGCGTCGGTATCGCCGATGAGGTGGTCGGCCGGCAGCACCAGCAGCACCGCGTCGGCATCGCGATCGATCGCCTGCAGCGCGCCCAGCGCAATCGCCGGCGCCGTATTGCGCGCCAGCGGCTCCAGCACGATGGTGGCGTCGTCGATGCCGGATTCCAGCAACTGGTCGGCGGCAAGGAAACGGTGATCGTCGCTGGCCACCACAATCGGCGCGGCCACCTGCGGCAACTGCCGCGTGCGCGCGATCGCCTGCTGAAACAGCGTGCCCTGGCCAGCCAGGGCCAGGAATTGCTTGGGCAGGTTCTTGCGCGACACCGGCCAAAGCCGGGTGCCGCTGCCGCCGCTGAGAATGAGAGGGATCAACATATCGTCATCATAACGCCAGCCTGCCCTGGCGGCTTCCTGCGTGCCCTGTAGGAGCGACTTCAGTCGCGACCGGGCATGCCGTAATCGCTGGTCCTGTAGGAGCGCACCCTGTGCGCGATGCTCTTCCGTAACGTGACGAAGAGCATCGCGCACAGGGTGCGCTCCTACAACATCGCCGCCAAAACGTGCGTAATCGAAGCGTTTTCAAGTGGCTTCAGCCGCATGCGGAACGAGCCATCTCTCCGATCACATTGCTCAGCCCCTGGCGCCAGTCAGGCAGCTCCACGCTGAATCGCGTGCATAGCAGCGTGTTGTCCAGCAACGACCACGCAGGTCGCTTCGCGGGAGTCGGAAATTCGTCGCTGGCAATCGGCAACACGCGGGGCGCGCGTTCAAGCAAGCCCTCCGCTACCGCCTCATTGAAAATGGCCGTGGCGAATCCGTGCCAGGTGGTCGCCCCGCTGGCGACCAGGTGATGGATGCCGTTGAGCTGCCTCCGTTGCTCGGAGTCCGCCTGCTGCCAGCGGTCGAGCACCGCCAGCGTGACATCGGCGATCAGCCCGGTATCCGTGGGTGCGCCATGCTGGTCTGCCACCACCCGCAGCTCGTCGCGCTCGGCACCCAGGCGCAGCATGGTGCGCAGGAAGTTGTGGCCATGCGCGGCATACACCCACGCCGTGCGGAAGATCAGGTGATCGGCACCGCTGCGGCGCAAGGCTTCCTCGCCGGCCAGCTTGCTGCGGCCGTAGGCGTTTACCGGCGCCGTGGGCGCATCCACTGCATAAGGCTGGGCCTGGCTGCCGTCGAAAACGTAGTCGGTGGAATAGTGAACCACCAGCGCACCGTGGGCAGCCGCCCATTGCCCGAGCACCCCGACCGCCTCGCCATTGACGCGGGTCGCCAGCGCTTCTTCCTGCTCGGCGCGATCGACCGCGGTATAGGCTGCCGCATTGACGATCACGTCCGGCTGCACGCGATCAAGCAGGGCGGGCAACGATTCGGGCATCGACAGGTCGGCCGTCTCGCCAGCGCCGCCGGTGGTCAACACGCCGTCGCGGCTGGCGGAGACCAGATCGGTGTGGGCAGCCAGCGCTCCATGATCGAGGAAGGTACGGCCGAGCTGGCCGTTGGCACCCAGCAGCAGAGCCTTCACGGGGCGTAGACCGGCAAGCGCTCGGGCGCCACATCGTGCAGAAACGGTGTGATTCGATCTTTGTCAGACAACAGCGGATCGCTGACCGGCCAGTCGATGCCCAGCGCCGCATCGTTCCAGCGGATACCGGCGTCCGCTTTCGGGTCGTACAGCGCAGTGCACTGGTAGCTGAAGGTAGCGAATTCGGACAACACGCAGAAGCCGTGCGCGAAGCCTTCCGGCACCCAGAAATGGCGATGGTTTTCGGCGGTGAGCATTACGCCGGCCGACTGACCGAATGTCGGTGAACCTTGGCGGATGTCCACTGCCACGTCGTACACCTCGCCTTCCAGCACGCTGACCAGCTTGCCCTGCGGATTCGGCCACTGGTAATGCAGGCCGCGCAGCACGCCCTTGGCGGAACGCGAAACGTTGGATTGCACGAAACGGCGGTCGATGCCGGCCTCGCGGTACTTTGCCTCGTTGTAGCTCTCGTAGAAAAAGCCGCGGGCATCGCCGAACACCTGCGGTTCCAGGACAAGTGCGCCGGGAAGCGCGGTCTCGATCACCTTCATCGTGCCAGGCCCTGCTTCGGCAATTGCTGCAGGTATTGGCCGTAGCCGGTCTTGGCCAGTGGCGCGGCCAGCGCCAGCAGTTGATCGGTGTCGATCCAGCCGTTGAGGTAGGCGATCTCCTCGGGGCAGCACACCTTGAGGCCCTGGCGGTTCTCGATCGTCTGGATGTAGTTGCCCGCTTCCATCAGCGATTCGTGCGTGCCGGTATCGAGCCAGGCGAAGCCGCGGCCGAGTTGCTCCAGGTGCAGCGAATTGTCGTCGAGGTAGCAGCGGTTGAGGTCGGTGATTTCCAGCTCGCCGCGCGGCGAGGGTTTCAGCGCCGCGGCGTAGTCGCAGACACGCTCGTCGTAGAAATACAGGCCGGTCACCGCGTAGTGCGACTTCGGCTGGGCCGGTTTCTCCACCAGCCCGATCACCTTGCCGGCGGCATCGAACTCGGC
>DATJCF010000365.1:0-5557 GCA_035514935.1 Rhodanobacter sp.
ACGGCGCATGCCCGCCGCGCGGCGGAAACGGCCAACATCTCCAAGACCCGCTTCCTGGCCGCGGCCAGCCACGATTTGCTGCAACCGCTGAACGCGGCGCGGCTGTTCACGTCGGCCCTGCGCCAGCATCCGGGGCTGGACGCCGAAGCCAGCCAGCTGGCCGAACGCATCGACGCCTCGTTCCGCTCCGCCGAGGACCTGCTCGATGCCTTGCTCGATACGTCGCGCCTGGACACGGGCAGCTATCGGCCCGAAGTGAGCGGCTTCGCGCTGGCGGAGCTGTTCGAATCGCTGCAGGCGCAGTTCGCCGTGGTGGCCGAGCAACGTGGCCTGAAATTGCGGGTGGCGGCTACCCGCCTCGCCGTGCGCAGCGATCCGCAGCTGCTGCGGCGCGTGCTGCAGAACTTTCTCTCCAATGCCTTGCGCTACACGCGCCAGGGCGGCGTGCTGCTGGGTGCGCGGCGGGTGGGCCACGAGGTGCGGATTGAAGTGTGGGACTCGGGCCCCGGCATCGCGGCAGAGCAGCGGGCGCGCATCTTCGACGAGTTCCAGCGGCTGGAGCAGCCGTCACCGTGGGGTGAGAAAGGGCTGGGCCTGGGCTTGTCGATCTGCGATCGCCTGGCCGGCATTCTCGGCCATCGCCTCGACCTGCATTCGCGCCCCGGCCATGGCAGCTGCTTCGCGGTCACCGTGCCGCGCAATGAACCGGTGGCGCCGCGGCGGCACAAGATCCTGCAGCGTGGGCCGGATGCACGACTGCCGTTGACCGTGCTGTGCCTCGACAACGACGAATCCATCCTCGATGGCATGCGTGCGTTGCTCGGCCGCTGGGGCGTGGATTGCCGCACCGCAGTGGACGTGACGCAGGCGCGCATCGAGTTGCAGCGAGGGCCGGTCGACCTGATCCTCGCCGACTATCATCTGGCCGACGACACCGATGGGTTACAGGCATTGGAGCAATTGCGGGTCGACTTCGCGCAGCTGCCGCCGGCGGCCATCATCACCGCCGATGGCAGCATCGAGTTGAAACAGCGGGCGCGGGCGCTGGGTTATCCGCTGCTGCACAAGCCGGTGAAACCGGCCGCGTTGCGGGCCCTGCTGGCATCGCCGCTGCGGCCGCAGGGCAGCGGCGACTGACAACGGGTGGGAGCTCGGCAGGTAATCACCGCGCTGCGCGCCGGCTGGCGCGCAGCGTATCGTCGGTATCAGCTCAACGCGGCAGGGTCGAAACACCCATCAGGAACTCGTCCACGGCGTGGGCGCACTGGCGCCCCTCGCGGATCGCCCAGACCACCAGCGATTGCCCGCGGCGCATGTCGCCGGCGGCAAACACCTTGTCGACGCTGGTGCGGTAGCTGGCGGCGCCGTCGGTGCCGGCCTTGGCATTGCCACGGGCGTCCTTGTCCACGCCGAACGCGTCCAGCACCGCCTGCACGGGCGACACGAAGCCCATCGCCAGCAGCACCAGATCGGCGGCAATCTCGAATTCGCTGTCGGCGACTTCGCTCATCTTGCCGTCCCTCCACTCCAGCCGCACGCCGGTGAGGCTCTTCACGTTGCCCTTGCCGTCGTCGTTGAAGCGCTTGGTGGCCACGGACCAGTCGCGCTGGCAACCTTCCTCATGCGAGGTCGAGGTGCGCAGGCGCAGCGGCCAGTACGGCCACACCAGTGGCTTGTTTTCCTGTGCGGGCGGTTGCGGCAGCAGCTCGAACTGGGTCACCGAAATCGCGCCCTGGCGGTTGGAGGTGCCCACGCAATCGGAGCCGGTATCGCCGCCGCCGATCACCACGACTTTCTTGGCGGTGGCCAGCATCTGGTGCTTCAGCCGATCACCGGCCACCACCTTGTTCTGCTGCGGCAGGAAATCCATCGCGAAATGGACACCCTTCAGCTCGCGCCCGGGCAGCGGCAGATCGCGCGGCGTTTCGGAGCCGCCGGCGATGATCACCGCATCGAACTCAGCCTGCAATTGCTCGGGCGTGACTGCCTCGACCTTGCCGTAGCGGGAGGCGTCCGCCGCCGCACCCACGAAAACGCTGGTGCGGAACTGCACGCCCTCGGCGCGCATCTGCTTCACGCGCCGGTCGATATGGCTCTTTTCCAGCTTGAAATCGGGTATGCCGTAGCGCAGCAAGCCACCGACGCGGTCATTCTTCTCGAACACGGTCACCGCGTGGCCCACCCGCGCCAGCTGCTGCGCAGCGGCCAGGCCGGCCGGACCGGAACCGACCACGGCGACTTTCCAGCCGGTCTTGACGGCGGCCGGTTGCGGCGTCACCCAGCCCTCCTCCCACGCCTTGTCGATGATCTTGTGCTCGATCGACTTGATGCCCACCGCGTCGCTGTTGATGTTCAGCGTGCAGGCGGCCTCGCAGGGTGCCGGGCAGATGCGGCCGGTGAACTCAGGGAAGTTGTTGGTGGAATGCAGCACTTCGATCGCGTGCTTCCAGTCCTGCCGGTACACCAGGTCGTTGAAGTCCGGAATGATGTTGTTGACCGGGCAGCCGTTGTGGCAGAACGGGATGCCGCAATCCATGCAGCGTGCGCCCTGGACCTTCGCCTGCTCATCGGTCAGCTGCTGGGTGAATTCGCGCCAGTGCTTGACCCGCTGCACGGGTGCCTCGGCGGTTTCCACCTGCCGGGGGTATTCGAGAAAGCCGGTGATCTTGCCCATTGTCTATTCCTTCGCGGCTCAGGCCGTGGCCTTCTCGGTGGACGCCAGTACGGCGCGCTGGTGCAGTTCGGAAAGTGCGCGGCGGTATTCGGCCGGCATCACCTTGACGAAACGCGAGCGCGCCGCCGGCCAGTCGTGCAGGATCTCCTTGGCGCGGAAGCTGCCGGTGTAGCGGAAATGTGCCTCCACCAGCCGCCGCACGATTGCCTCGTCGGTTTCGGTGGCGCCGCCGCGCGAGGCGGCATGCCACAACTCGCGCGGGATGCGCAGCTCCTGCTCGACGCCCGACAGCAGCGGCTCGATGCCGACCATCGACAGATTGCATTTGCGCTCGAAGACGCCGTCGGGGTCGTAGACGTAGGCCACGCCGCCGGACATGCCCGCGGCGAAGTTGCGGCCGGTATCGCCCAGCACCACCACGGTGCCGCCGGTCATGTATTCGCAGCCGTGGTCGCCCACGCCCTCGACCACCGCGGTGCTGCCCGAGTTGCGCACCGCGAAGCGCTCACCGGCCACGCCGTTGAAATACGCCTCGCCCTCGGTGGCGCCGTACAACACGGTATTGCCCACGATGATGTGCTCGGGGCCGAAGCCGTGGAAGTCGTTCGGCGAGCGCACGACGATGCGGCCGCCGGACAGGCCCTTGCCGACGTAGTCGTTGGCTTCGCCGACCAGGTCCAGGGTGATGCCGCGGGCCAGGAACGCGCCGAAGCTTTGCCCGCCGACGCCGTCCAACTGGATGTGGATGGTGTCGTCCGGCAAGCCGACGTGGCCGTAGCGACGGGCCACCTCACCGGACAGCATCGTGCCGACGGTGCGATTGACGTTGCGCACGCTGACGATGAAGCTGGTCTTTTCACCATGCTCCAGCGCGGGCTGTGCCTTGTCGATCAGGGTGTGGTCGAGGGCCTTGCCGGCGGCGCGATCCAGGCCGTGATCCTGCTCGGCGACATGGCGTACGGCCACGTCCGCGGGAACGTCCGGGCGATGGAACACGCGGCTGAAGTCCAGTCCACCAGCCTTCCAGTGCGCAATGCTCTGGCGCGTGTCGAGCAGGTCGGCACGGCCGACCAGGTCCTCGAAGCGGCGGATGCCCAGTTGCGCCATCAGCGCGCGGGCTTCCTCGGCGACGAAGAAGAAGTAGTTCACCACGTGCTCGGGCTTGCCCGAGAACTTCTTGCGCAGCACCGGGTCCTGCGTGGCCACGCCGGTGGGGCAGGTATTGAGGTGGCATTTGCGCATCATGATGCAGCCTTCCACCACCAGCGGCGCGGTGGCGAAGCCGAACTCGTCGGCACCCAGCAGCGCACCGATCACCACGTCGCGACCGGTCTTCATCTGACCGTCGGCCTGCACCCGGATGCGTCCGCGCAGGTGGTTCAGCACCAGCGTCTGCTGGGTTTCGGCCAGGCCCAGTTCCCACGGCGTGCCGGCGTGCTTGATCGATGACCACGGCGAAGCGCCGGTGCCGCCGTCGTGGCCGGCGATCACCACATGGTCGGCCTTGCACTTGGCCACGCCCGCGGCCACCGTGCCCACACCCACTTCGGACACCAGCTTCACCGAGATCGACGCCTGCGGGTTGCAGTTCTTCAGATCGTGGATGAGCTGGGCCAGGTCCTCGATGGAATAAATGTCGTGATGCGGCGGCGGCGAAATCAGGCCGACGCCCGGCACCGAGAAGCGCAGCTGCGCGATGTAGTCGGACACCTTGTGGCCCGGCAGCTGGCCGCCTTCGCCCGGCTTGGCGCCCTGCGAGATCTTGATCTGGATCTGGTCGGCGGACATCAGGTAGGCGGCGGTGACGCCGAAGCGGCCCGAGGCCACCTGCTTGATGCGCGAACGCAGCGAATCGCCATCCTGCAGCACCAGGTCGCGCTCGATGTGCGCCGCGCCGAGCAGGCCGGCAACGGTGTCGCCCTGCTTGATCGCGATGCCGCGCTGTTCGTTCTGGTAGCGCGCCTCGTCCTCACCGCCTTCGCCGGTGTTGGACTTGCCGCCGATACGGTTCATCGCGATCGCCAGCGTGGTGTGCGCCTCGGTGGAGATCGAGCCCAGCGACATCGCGCCGGTGACGAAACGCTTGACGATTTCCTTCGCCGGCTCGACTTCGTCCAGCGGGATCGCCGCGGCCGGGTCGATGCGGAACTCGAACAGGCCGCGCAGCGTCATGTGGCGCTTGGACTGGTCGTTGATGAGCTGCGCGTATTCCTTGTATGTCTGGCCGTTGTTGGAACGCGTGGCATGCTGCAGCTTGGCCACCACGTCCGGCGTCCACATGTGTTCGTCGCCGCGCACGCGCCAGGCATACTCACCGCCCGGGTCCAGCCGATCGGCCAGCACCGGGTCGTCGCTGTAGGCCGCGGCGTGTGTGCGCAGGGCTTCCTCGGCCACTTCGAACAGGCCGATGCCCTCGATGTTGGAGGTGGTGCCGGTGAAGTACTTGTCGATCAGCTCGCGGTTCAGGCCCACGGCCTCGAAGATCTGCGCGCCGGTGTAGGACATGTAGGTGGAGATGCCCATCTTGGACATCACCTTCTGCAGGCCCTTGTTGATCGCCTTGATGTAGTTGGTGATGGCCTTTTCCGGCTTCACCTCGCCGCTGGCGCAAGCGTGCGCCAGGGTTTCCATCGCCAGGTAGGGATGGATGGCTTCGGCGCCGTAGCCGGCCAGCAGGGCGAAGTGGTGCACTTCGCGCGCCGAGCCGGTTTCCACCACCAGGCCGGTGCTGGTGCGCAGGCCCATCGTCACCAGGTGCTGGTGCACGGCGGAGGTGGCCAGCAGCGCCGGGATCGCCACGCGCTCGCGGCTGGCGCCGCGGTCGGAGACGATCAGGATGTTGTGGCCGAGGCGGATCGCGTCGGTGGCCTGCGCGCACAGCGA
>DATJCF010000366.1:0-10744 GCA_035514935.1 Rhodanobacter sp.
CATGCCGCCGTAGCCGACCATGCGCGCCTGGCCTTCGTTGGCGAGCAGCTTGGGCGTGGTGCCGGAGGCGATGATGGAATGCCAGCCGGACACCGCGCCGCAGGCGATGGTGATGAACAGGAACGGGAACAGGTTGCCGGCGAACACCGGGCCGGTGCCGTCGATGAAGCGGGTCACCGCCGGCATCTGCAGGTCCGGCGCGGCGATCAGGATCGCCAGCGCCAGCAGCGCGATGGTACCGATCTTGAGGAAGGTGGAAAGGTAATCGCGCGGCGCCAGCAGCAGCCATACCGGCAGCACCGAGGCGACGAAGCCGTAGCCGATCAGCCACCAGGCCAACGCCTTGGCATCCATGTCGAACAGCGGCGCCAGCGTGGCCGAGTCCGCCACGTACTTGCCGACCCAGATCGAGACCAATAGAAGAACCAGGCCGATGATCGACACCTCGAGAATGCGCCCCGGCCTGAACCAGCGCATATAGCCGCCCATCAGGAACGCGATCGGGATGGTGGCGGCCACGGTGAACGTGCCCCACGGGCTGTGCGTCAGCGCCTTGACCACCACCAGCGCCAGCACCGCCAGCACGATCATCATCAGCACCAGCACGCCGATCATCGCCACCAGGCCAGGCAAGGGGCCGAGTTCCTCGCGCAGCATGTGGCCGAGCGAACGCGCGTCGCGGCGCAGCGACAGCCCCAGGATCATGAAGTCCTGCACCGCACCGGCAAACACCACGCCGAACAGGATCCACAGCGTGCCCGGCAGATAACCCATCTGCGCCGCCAGCACCGGGCCCACCAGCGGGCCGGCGCCGGCAATCGCGGCGAAGTGGTGGCCGAACACCACCCACTTGTCGGTGGGCACGTAATCGAGGCCATCGTTGCGCAGCACGGAGGGCGGCGCGCGGGTGGGGTCGAGCTTCAACACGGAGTGTTCGACGAACTTGCCGTAGAAGCGGTAGCCGATGGCGAAGATCGCCGTTGCGGCAGCCACCAGCCAGATCGCATTGATCGGTTCGCCCCGTCTCAACGCCACAACGCCCAGGCAGAAAGCACCGATGATGGCGATCGCAGCCCAGACAATCCTGCTGGCGGCGCTCGGCGGGGGAACGGTGGCTTGCATCGTCTGCATGGCAACTCCTCCTCGGCAATACCGCAAGACTCCGCCCGGCGGCGGCGATGGTCAATGCCAAATAAGGCCAGCCGGATTAGCCATTGGTCGAATTGCGAGGTCCGTGCACACCGCGTCACAGGGGCGGCGCTACACTGCCCGGCCCGCCGCCATTGAGGAAATACACCATGCGCATCGCGATACGTCACGGTTTGTGCGGTCTTGCCCTGGTGGCTCTCGCGTTGCCGGTGGGCGCCGTCGGGTCCAATCAATTCAAGGACTTGCTGAACAAGGTCAAGCAGTCGACCCACACCTCGAATACGTCGCAGGTGGGCAGCAATCTGCCGACCAGCGACATCGCCGCCGGCCTCAAGGAGGCGCTGGCCAAGGGCACCACCAACGCCATCAACAGCCTCGGCCGCGACGGCGGTTTCTGGAACAACGCCAAGGTGCGCATTCCCCTGCCGGGCAAGCTCGAACAGGCCGGCCAGCTGGCCAGGCAACTGGGCCAGGGCGCCAAGGTGGATGCGTTCGAGCTGAGCATGAACCGCGCCGCCGAGAAGGCGGTGCCGCAGGTGGCCGGGATCTTCGGCGACGCGATCCGCAAGATGACGCTGGACGATGCGCGCGGCATCCTCACCGGCGGCGATCAGGCGGCCACCGACTTCTTCCGCCGCGTAGCCGGCGATGCGCTGACCGCGCGCATCCATCCCATCGTGGCCCAGGCCACCGACAGCGCAGGCGTCACCCGGAAATACAAGGCGTTCACCTCCGGCAGCAGCGGTGGCCAGCTCGGCAGCGTGCTCGGGGCGCTGGGCGGCGGAAAGTCGGACAAGGGCGGCAGCCCGCTGGACCTGGACGACTACGTGACGGCGAAAACGCTGGACGGCCTGTTCACCGAGATCGGCGCGCAGGAACAGTCGATCCGCCAGAACCCCGCTGCGCGCAGCACCGAGTTGCTGAAAAAAGTGTTCGGCGGCCAATAGCCCGGCGCAGCCCCGGGAGGTTGTGATTTTTTCAACCTCTCAGGCCGGCCATGGATGGCCGGTCGCGAATCGGTCACGCAAGTGATTGATTCGCGTGAGCGAGTCCGGGCATATACCGGACTCGCGATAGAAGAAAACCACAGGAACGTGGTTTTCTTCACAAGCTCTGAGCCCTTGTTCACGCGGCGGCCGCCACAATTCTGGGAGGGATGTTTCCTGATGGAGAGGCTCGCATGATTCGCGAAATCCTGAAGATGGGCGACCCCCGGCTGCTGCGCATCGCCCCCGCCGTGCCCACGGCGATGCTGGGCAGCGCGGAGCTGGATGCGCTGATCGCCGACATGTTCGAGACCATGCACGAGGCCGGCGGCGTGGGCCTGGCCGCGCCGCAGATCGGCGTCGACCTGCAACTGGTGATCTTCGGTTTCGACCAGAACGAGCGCTATCCCGACGCACCGGCGGTGCCACGCACGATCCTGCTCAACCCGCTGATCACGCCACTGTCGCAGGACATGGAAGAGGGCTGGGAAGGCTGCCTGTCGGTACCGGGCCTGCGCGGCGCGGTCAGCCGCTACTCACTCATCCGCTACCAGGGCGTCGACCCGCAAGGCACGCGCATCGACCGCACCGCCGAAGGCTTCCACGCCCGCGTGGTGCAGCACGAATGCGACCACCTGATCGGCCGCCTGTACCCTTCGCGCATCACCGACTTCAGCCAGTTCGGCTACACCGACGTGCTGTTTCCCGGGCAGGACATCGGAGACGAGTGATGCGTGCGATATGGAAAGGCGCCGTACTGGCGGAAAGCGATGACACCGTCGTGGTCGAAGGCAATCACTATTTCCCTGCCGATGCGCTGAGCCAGGAACATTTTCGTGCCACGGATCATCGGAGCATTTGCCCGTGGAAGGGCACGGCGAGCTATTACGACGTGATCGTTGGTGACGAGGTGAATGCCAACGCCGCGTGGTATTACCCGAACCCGAAAGAGGCCGCCAGCGAGATCAAGGACCGCGTGGCCTTCTGGCGCGGAGTGGAAGTCGCCGCATGACTCCTGGATGCCGGCATTGATACGGCGAGGCCTGTCCATGGATGATGCCGCTCTTTGACGACAGGGCGGCCGTTGCCATCGATGGAATCCATGCAGCCGTTGACGATTGACGGGAAAGATCCGAAGTCCGTGCAGACACGCCGCAATCCCGGCATCGACCTGCTGCGCGGTCTGTCCATCCTCTTCGTCATCCTCAATCACCTCGGGTTGCGCATTCCACTGAAAAAGACTGCGCTGGCCGATGTACTGCCGCCGTGGTTTCTGAGCCGGCTGAACTACAACGGCCACGAGGCCGTATTCGTGTTCTTCGTCATATCCGGTTTCCTGATTGCCGGCAATGCGCTGCAGCGCTGGGGTGGTCTGGAGCGAATCGACCTGCGTGCGTTCTATGCGCGCCGCTTCGCCCGCATCATGCCCTGCCTGCTGGTGCTGGTTGCCGTGCTTGCCGCATTGCATCTGCTGGCGGTGCCGGATTACACCATCAGTCGCCCCGGTCAATCGCTGCCGGGTGCGATCTGGGCAGCGCTCGGGCTGCATCTGAATTGGTACGAGGGGCGCACCGGCTATCTGCCGGGCAACTGGGATGTGCTGTGGTCGTTGTCGATCGAGGAAGTGTTCTATATCGGCTTTCCACTGGTGTGTCTGCTGACGCGCCGGCGCTGGGTGCTGGTGACACTGCTGGGCTTGCTTGCGCTGTCGATGCCGTGGACGCACGCGGTCTTGCGCGGCAACGAGATCTGGCAGGAGAAAGCCTACCTGCCGGGCATGTCGGCGATTGCGATCGGCGTGCTGGGTGCGTTGCTGGCCACGCGCTCGCGAACATTTACGGCGCGCACGACGGCGTTGCTGGGCTGGCTGGGTGCGATCGGCCTGCTGGCGACGACGATCGAGGGTGCGCTGATGTGGCATCTGCTGCGCGACGGCTACATGCTGCTGCTGGCGCTTTCCGCGCTGTGCCTGCTGCTGGCCTGCGAGCAACGCCAGCGCCGCGGTGACTGGCACCCCAGGCGGGCGCTGGGCTGGCTGCGATCGTGGGGACGGCTCAGCTACGAGATCTATTTGACCCACATGTTCGTGGTCTTCGCGATGGTGCGCCTGTTCAAGTTCGCTGGCGGCGACCTGCGGCTCGGGTTTCTCTGGTATCTGCTGACGCTGCCGCTGTGCTGGCTGCTCGGTGCGGCGGTCGAGCGCTGGCTGTCATTGCCGTGCGAGCGTTGGCTGCGTGCGCGGCTGTTGCGTGCGCCGGCTGCCGTTGGCGCACGCCGGCCGGTGAGCAGCGTGGCCGATTGATGCGCTTGCGCAGCCGGAGGCCGCGCAAGCGCAGGTTGTTGCGGTCAGTGCGGCTGGTTTTGCGCCGCCTTGGCGGCTGATGCCGCATCGTCGAACTTCCATGCGGGCTTGCCGCTGCCTTCGATGTCGAGTGCGGCGCGCGGCAGGTTGTCCTTGCCATAGAACTGCACGTGTACGCCGTTGGCATCCGAGCCCAGTTCGAGGGCGGGTGCCTGCGCCTTGGCGTCTGCGTAGTTCAGCACCATGCCGGCAAAGCCTTCCTTGTCATCGACCATCATGCCGATGGCATCGCTCAGCGGGGCGGCACGATCCAGCCCAAGTACAACACGGCCCATGCCGAGGAAGGCCATGCCGCCACGCTCGTTGCCCTGCTTGTCGAACAGCACCATGCCGTAGTTGTCGCCATCGCCAATCCGCTTGCCGGTCTTGCCGCCGACCACAGGAGCAGGCAATTGGCCGAGGGCGAAGCGATCTGCGCCGGTCTTGCCGAGGAAGATGATGCCGTCGGAGGCGTCGTCCTTGCGCGTGCGATCCTTGCTGGCTGGTACCGGTGCGCCGATCAGGATGCGGTCGTGTCCCTGCGCATCGGTGATCACCAGGCCCTGTGCCCGGAGAATCGGCTCCGGTTTGGTCGGTGTGTCCGGCTTGCGCAGCAACGACACGGCAGCCAGTGCGACCACGGCCAGCAGCGCAATGATCACCAGCACGCGCAAACGCGCCACTTCACGTTGCAGGCGATTCCAGTCTTCCACGCGGACATCGGTCTGTTCAGACATGCGTTGTCTTCCTTTCGGGGTAGGGGAAGCTGCGCCGAGCGATCGGGGGCGTGACGTGTCGCTGACATGCGCAGCTTTCAAAGATTACAACGGCTGTGCTGGTGACGGCACGCGCGGAAACATCGAATGACAAGCGATGGCGTAGAGTGGGGCAGGGGTGGAATCCCGCCCAGGAGAGGTTCGGTGAAGAAAGAAGATGAAACGCACATGCAGATTGTGTCCGCGGATATCAGCTCGGAATTGCTGACCGGGATGGTGATTTTTCGACCGCACTGCGTATCCCGCGTCGGGCGCACGGTGGGCGACGTGAGCAAGAAGGGCAACTGGTACGCCTTGCGTCCCGGTGAGGTGCGCAGCTTCGCGCGGGCGTTGCTGGATGCGGCCGATGCGCTGGATCTGAAGGCGAAAACCCTGCAGGCGGCCAAGACGGCAGCCTGATTCGCGTTTGGGCGGATTGGATGCAGCGACGCGGCGCCGTCGGCACGTCGAGTGTCACGCGGTGATCGGTTTCGACCGCGGTTCCGTGGAAGCGAAGCGCGCCTTGTAGGCGCCGGGGCTAATGCCCAGCTTGCGGCGGAAATGGTGGCGCAGCGTGATCGCGCTGCCGAAGCCGCACTCGCCCGCGATGGCGTCGATGGACAGCGACGAGCCCTCCAGCAATTCCCGCGCGCGGTCCACCCGTGCCGCGATCAACCAGTCCGCCGGGCTGGTGCCGGTGGCTTGCTTGAAATGGCGCATGAAGCTGCGTTCGCTCATCGCCGCCATCGCGGCCAGCTCGGCGATCGGCTGGTGGCTGGCCAGCCGCCGCTGCATGTGGTCGATCACTTTCGACAGTGCGTTGGACTCGCGCTTGGCCACCGGACGCTCGACGAACTGCGCCTGGCCGCCGTCGCGGTGCGGCGGAATCACCAGCCGCCGCGCCACCTGGTTGGCGACATCGGCGCCGTGGTCGCGGCGCACCAGATGCAGGCACAGGTCCAGGCCCGCCGCGCTGCCGGCGGACGTGAGCAGCTGGCCTTCGTCCACGTACAACACCGCGGGGTCGACCTTGATGCGCGGATACCGCCGTTGCAGCGCTTCGGCGTAACGCCAGTGGGTGGTGGCGCGGCGGCCGTCGAGCAGGCCGGTGGCGGCCAGCACGAAGGCGCCCGAGCAGATGGTCAGCAACCGCGCACCACCCGCATGCGCCTCGCGCAGGGCGTCCAGCACGGGCGTCGGTACCGGCACGTCGAGGCCTTTCCAGCCGGGGATGATGATGGTGCCGGCATCGGCGAGTCGCTCCAGTCCCGCGTCCGCCGTCACCCGCATGCCGTATTGACCGCGCAGTGGGCCGCGCTCGGCGGCGCAGGTTTCGAAGCGGTACCAGCCGGGCTGCAGCTCGGGCCGTGGCAGGCCGAAAACCTCGGCCGCGCAGGCGAACTCGAAGCCGCACAAGCCGTCGTAGACCAGCGCGGCGACCAGCGGGTTGGGTGGCGTTCGGCGGCGACGGGAGATTGGCATGATTTGATCGAAGCGTGTCGTTTTCGCCAATTGTGCGCGCCCCGCCGCCGCCGAACAATGAATCTCCATCCGCACCCGGGAGCACCCATGCCGAACGCCGTCACCCAGATTTCCGCTGCGCCGTCCGCGCAGGCGCTGCAACATTTCGAGGCGGGGTTCGCCTTCGAAACCGATTGCTGGGATACGCACGACGCCCTGCGGCAGCAAGAGCCGGGTTTCGTCCTCGTCGATGCCCGCAGTCCGGCGCATTACCGGCGCGGACACGTCCCCGGCGCGGTGAACATCCCGCACGGCAAGATCATCGAATCGCGGCTGGCGAAGTACCCCGCGGAGACCTTGTTCGTGGTGTATTGCGCCGGCCCGCATTGCAATGGCGCGGCGCGTGCCGCGGTGCGGCTGGCCCGGCTGGGGCGGCCGGTGAAGCTGATGGCCGGCGGCATCACGGGCTGGATCGATGAGGGCTTTGAATTGGCCATCGGTGCCGATGATGATTGAGCGGCTGCCAGGCATGAGCGTCACCGCAGATGTGCGGCCGGCAAGACCGAACGACATCGAAGCTTTGGTGGTGATGTGCGACGAACACGCGCGGTACGAAGGCGCGCCCTACCGGCGCGCGGGCAAGGCCAAGGCACTTTCGCGGGCGCTGTTCAGTGCGACATCGCGATTGCACGGCTGGGTGGCCGATGCGGCGGGGGAGTTGACGGGTTATGCCACGGCCGCGTGGGAGTTCTCCACCTGGCAGGGCGGTGAATTCCTGCATATGGACTGTTTGTTCGTGCGTGAGGGATGGCGAGACCAGGGTGTCGGTGCCGCTTTGCTGCACGCCGTCAGCGATTTCGCCCGTCGTTCCGGTTGCGCGGAAATCCAGTGGCAGACGCCGGGATGGAACGAAGACGCTGCCCGTTTCTATCGCCGTGCCGGCGCGATGGAAAAGCCCAAGCGCCGTTTTTCCCTGGCGGTGGCGTGAGGCGCTATCGGCAGGCGCGGCGGGATCACCTTCGTCGAGCCGCCCCTATCCGCCACTCAGCGGCAGCGATTGATCGTGTCGCGCAGTTCGATGGCGGCGTTGCGTGCGGCGATGGCGAAGTCCCTGTCGTTGCCGGCGTAGATGATGCCGCGGGAAGAGTTGATCATCAGGCCGGTGCCGTCGGCGGTACGGCCTGCCTGCATCACCGCCTCGATGTCGCCGCCTTGCGCGCCGATACCCGGCACCAGCAGCGGCATGTCGCCCACCAGTGCACGCACCTGGCGGATTTCCTCGGGCCAGGTGGCGCCGGTGACCAGGGCGCAGTTGCCGTGGGTGTTCCAGTCGCGGGCGATGGTTTCGGCCACGCGCAGGTAGAGCGGCACGCCGCCGCAATCCAGCGCCTGGAAATCCGCGCCGCCGGGATTGGAGGTGCGGCACAGCAGGATCACGCCCTTGTCGGCGCGATCCAGGAACGGCTGGATCGAATCGCGGCCCATGTACGGGTTCAACGTCACCGCGTCGGCGCCGTAGCGGTCGAACGCTTCGGTGACGTAGTGCTGCGCCGTGCTGCCGATGTCGCCGCGCTTGGCGTCCAGGATCACCGGCACGCCGGGATGCCGCTGGTGGATATGGGCGATCAGGCGCTCGAGCGCGTCTTCGGCGCGCAGGGCGGCGAAGTGGGCGATCTGCGGCTTGAACGCGCAGGCCAGGTCGGCGGTGGCGTCGACGATGGCGCGGCAGAAGGCGAACACCGCGTCGGGTGCGCCCTTGATGTGCGCGGGGAATTTCGCCGGATCGGGATCGAGCCCCACGCAGACCAGAGTGTCGTGCTGGCACCAGCGTTGCTGCAGGGCGTCGGAAAAGCGCATGGTCACTCTCGAGTCGGCGGGATCGGTTGGCCATTTTAGCGGCTGGCGGGATTTTTCGTTTATCGTCGGCAAGCGCATTCTGTTGGGAGAGTTTGAATCAGCCGTCATTCCAGCGAACGCCGGGATGACGGGCAAAGACTTGCCCAGGACAACCATGGTTCGTGAGGAGTGGCCCATGACACACGACGTCTCCACCAATCGCCGCCGTTTTCTGCGCGCTGCCGCTACTGCTGCCAGCATGGCCCTGATCAATCCGCTTGCCGCGCGAGCCAGCGATGGTTCCGGCGGAACGCCAGCGCGCGCCACGTTGAAACTGGGCAAGGCCGACGGTCGCACCGTGCCATCGGGCCTGGTCGGCCTGAGTTTCGAAACGTTGCAGATGCACGACACCAGCTACTTTTCGGCGTCGAACAAGGCGTTGATCGGCATGTTGCGCCGATTGAATCCGCAGGGCGTATTGCGTATCGGCGGCAATTCCAGCGATTACTCGGCGTGGAGTGGTTACACCGGCGCGCTGCCGCCGTTCGAGCAATTGCCGCACGCGGTGTTCAAGCGGCCGTACATGGTTACGCCCGAGCAGCTGGCGAACCTGGCGGGCTTTCTCGACGCCACCGGCTGGCGGCTGGTGTTCGGCGTCAACCTGCGTCGCGGTTCGCCGGCGATGGCGGCCGAGCTGGCCGACGCGGTCAAGCGCGCGGTGGGCGACCGCTTGCAGGCGATCCAGATCGGCAACGAGCCGAGCCTGTACAAGCACGCGGATGGCAGCGCCTTCAGCTACGACGAGTACCTGACGCTGTGGCGGAAAACCGCCGAGGCGATCCGTCAGCGCGCGCACGTGCCGATCGCCGGCCCCGACACCAGCAACGAGATCGACTGGGTGCGGAAGTTTGCCCACGACACCGACGACGTCGTGGCGCTCACGCATCACTACTATCGCGGCGGCGCGCCGCAACCGACCACCACGGTGGCGCAAATGCTGGGTGGCGATCCCGACTTCATCAGTCAGGCGGAACAGGTCGCGAAGGTGGCAGCAGCGAAGAAGCTGCCGTTCCTGCTGACCGAAGCGAACTCCTACTGGGGAGGCGGCAAGTTGGGCGTCAGCAATACCTTCGCCTCGGCGTTATGGGGTGGCGATTTCGCGCTGGCTTGCGCACAGGCTGGCGTGGACGGCATCAACATCCACTCCGGCACGCTGTCGGTGCTGGAGGCGTCGCTCGACAAGAACGTGGCGACGGCGCCGAAGGGCGCCACCTACGAGCAGCGGCTGGATGCGATCAGCGGTCGCTACACACCGATCGCCGGCGATGCGGAGGAGGGTTTTTATGCCCGCCCGCTGTACTACGGGCTGCTGCTGGCGCGGCAGTTCGAGGGAGCCGGTTTCGTCGATGCCGCGCTAAGCGCGAACGGCGCCAACCTCACCGCCTACGCGGCCGACCGCAACGGCCAGCGCCTGCTGGCGGTGTTCAACAAGGACTTGCAGCGCGACGTGAAGCTGCAGGTGGATTTCGGCCACGCGGGAAGTGCGGCCAAGGTGTGGCGTCTGCAGGCGCCGGGCATCGACGATGTGCACCACACCACGCTGGCCGGCGCGGCCGTGGGGCACGCGGGCGAGTGGTCGCCGGTTACCGATGAAACGCTGCGGATCGATGCGGGGCGGGGCGTGTTGTCGCTGCCGCGCAGCAGTGCCGTGCTGGTGACGGTGGGGGCCTGAGAACTACGGAAGGCACTTGTAGGAGCGGCTTCAGCCGCGACGCTGTTGCTCTGAAAATTCGAGGCAAAAGCGTCGCGGCTGAAGCCGCTCCTACAGATCGTTCGATCAGGCCAGCTTCTTGTACTTCACCCGCTTCGGACCCGCGTCGTCGCCCAGGCGGCGCTTCTTGTCGGCTTCGTACTCGTTGTAGTTGCCGGGGAAGAACTCCACGTGCGAATCGCCTTCGAACGCGATGATGTGGGTGGCAATGCGGTCGAGGAACCAGCGGTCATGCGAGATCACGATCGCGGAGCCCGGGAATTCCAGCAACGCGTCTTCCAGCGCGCGCAGGGTTTCCACGTCGAGGTCGTTGGACGGTTCGTCGAGCAGCAGCACGTTGCCGCCCTGCAGCAGGGTCTTGGCCATGTGCAGGCGGCCGCGCTCGCCGCCGGACAGGCTGCCGACGATCTTCTGCTGGTCGGTGCCCTTGAAGTTGAAGCGGCCG
>DATJCF010000367.1:0-1774 GCA_035514935.1 Rhodanobacter sp.
TAGGTCCAGGTCAGCACGTACTTCTTGTTCTGCAGGCTGCCCAGGTGTTCCTTCAGCGCCAGTGCGTGCGCCAGCTCCTGGCAGGGATGGGTGATCGTTTCCATGTTGATCACCGGCACCGTGGCGTATTGCGCGAACGCCTTGATCACGGTGTCCTGGCGGTCCACCGCCCAGTCCTGGAATTTGGGAAACGCGCGCACGGCGATCAGGTCGACATAGCGCGAAAGCACGCGCGCCACCTCGGCGATGTGCTCCTCGGTGTCGCCATCCATCACGCTGCCGACTTCGAACTCGATCGGCCACGCATCCTTGCCCGGCTGCAACACCACGGCATGCCCACCCAGCTGGAACGCACCCAGTTCGAAGCTGGTGCGCGTGCGCATCGATGGGTTGAAGAACAGCAACGCGATCGACTTGCCGGCCATTTGCTGCCCGCCGGGCGAGCGCTTGAATTCGGCGGCTTGGGTCAGCAGCGCGTCGATCTCGGCGCGGCTGTAATCCTGCGTGGTCAGGAAATGTCGAGGTGCCATGGGGCGATACCTTGAGTGAGAGTCAGCCAATAGATACGTGTGAAACCAATTCCGAAAACGCAAAAACCCGGCACGAGGGCCGGGCTTTTTCGTCTATCCGCATAGTTAACGTGCGCGACTGCCTACCCGGCCGAAAGTCGGTACCGCGGTCGGCGCGCGCGCGACGTCATGCCAGCAGCCATGCGGGCGCTGGTGAGGACGTTGGCGGTATAGACGGCTATGGACATGCGCGGAAATCGGTGATCAGCGTTGAACATGAACGCGCATGATGGCCGGAATTTCGCTGCCTTGCAACAAAAATCTGCCGTCAGTTGCGCGCGCCGTGCAAACGAATACGCCGCCCGAAGGCGGCGCATTCCGGTGGCGCTGGGGCCGGTCAATCGGCCGGCTGCACGTTCACCCGGACTCGAAGCCGCTCGCCCGGATCGTAATTGAGCCGGGACACGTAGACCTCGCCCCGATACTTGTATTCGACGTCGTAGCCAACGATACGGCGCTGCTCGCTGACCGTGCTGACCTGCCGGCACTGCGTCTGCGTGGTTTCATACGTGCCGCCATGGTTGGACGCACGATTGCCGACGGCACCGCCCGCCACCGCGCCCGCTACGGTCGCTGCGCGGCGCCCGTCGCCCTTGCCCACGGTGTTGCCCAGCACGCCACCGACGACGGCGCCGAGGATCGTGCCCGCGGTGCTGTTGCCGCGCTCCTGATGCACAACTTGCTGGTCGTAGCACTCCTGCCGCGGCACTTCGGTCTGGGTGATGGCCGACACCGGATCGACGCGCAATACGTCGGCCCAACCGTAATGCGTGTTGTCGTCGCCATTGGCGTAACGCCCGTCCTGGGCCTGGACGCCCGTCGTCGCCAAGGCCAGCAACAGCATGGGAAACAGCAGCTTGGTCATTACGAACTCCGATCAATAAGCACTGCAAGGATTGCGGTTGCCCCGCCATTGCAACAAATTCACGCTGAATAAACGCTTAGAATCAGCGGGTTCCGCCCGCCCCGCTTACACCTTGTTAAGATGCCGGGCTGTCGTAAAACGCCAGCACGCTTGTTCTCCATCGCGGATGCTCCAACCCATGCCGATTTCGCTCTACAACGGCCTCACCCGCCGGCTCGAACCCTTTGTTCCGCTCGACCCGAAACGGGTGACCATGTATGTGTGCGGCCCCACCGTCTACAACTTCGTGCACATCGGCAATGCGCGCCCGCCGGTGGTGTTCGATGTGCTGGCGCGGCTG
>DATJCF010000368.1:0-2273 GCA_035514935.1 Rhodanobacter sp.
TGGCCGCTGGCCAGGATCGCGTAGGCCAGGAACAGGCCCGGCCCCACCCGCACGTCGGCTTCCGCATCAACTTCCCGCGCCACCTGGTGGCGATACACCAGCGCCTGGTACAGCCGCGACGCATCGCCGCGCGCCAGCAGCGCGGCGGCCACCTGCAGCGCGATGGTGTCGGCGCTGTCCGATGCCGGCGGGATCAGCCAGCTGAGTGCCACCGCCGGCAGCGGTGCGGTGTCGGCGGTGATGGTGACGCGGCGGTTCTTGCGCCGCTTCGGCTCGGTGGCGGTGACGCGCGGGATCGGCGTGGCCGGCTTCGGTATCCAGCCGAAATACCGGTCGACCCAGGCATCGAGCTGCTTCGGATCGAAGTCGCCAGCCACGATCAGCGTGGCGTTGTCGGGGCGGTAG
This sequence comes from Rhodanobacter sp., assembly GCA_035514935.1. Taxonomy (GTDB): domain Bacteria; phylum Pseudomonadota; class Gammaproteobacteria; order Xanthomonadales; family Rhodanobacteraceae; genus Rhodanobacter. The sequence goes on from DATJCF010000368.1 coordinate 406, forward strand.
AAGGTGCGGTGGAAACCGATCACGTCCGGCAGCGACGCCGCTTCCAGGTCCTCGATGCTGCCGATGGTGGGGCGGCGGTAGGGATGCACCGTGTAGGAGCTGGGATCGATCGCGTTGAACAGCTTGCCGTAGGGGTTGGCCAGCACGCTCTGGCGGTATTCCTCCTCCACCACGGCGCGCTCGGATTTGAAATTGGGCTCGTCCACGTTGAGGCTGGACAGCCGCTCGGCCTCGGCCCACAGCAGCGTCTGCAGGTAATTGGCCGGCACCACCTCGAAATAGTTGGTGACGTCGTCGCTGGTGGTGGCGTTGTTGGCGCCGCCCACGTCCTCGGTGAGCCGGTCCATCTGCTCGGCCTGCATGTGCCGCGTGCTCTTGAACATCAGGTGCTCGAACAGGTGCGCGAAGCCGGAGCGGCCTTTCGGGTCATCCTTCGAACCCACGTGGTACCACATCTGCACCGCCACATTGGGGCTGCTGTGGTCCTCCACGCTCAGCACCTGCAAGCCGTTCGGCAAGGTACGTTGCTGGTAGTGCAGCTGGGGGATATCCAGATCCGCCGCCGCAACCGGCGTGGGCAGTGCCATGGCGGCAAGCAGGACGAGCGAGGCCAGCAAGGGGACCGGACGCAGCAGGCGCATGGGCATTCCTGTCGGTTGAAAGAGGTAACGATAGCAAGCCGGCACGGGTGCGCGTCCATCCCGCCGGAGGAGATTTGCCCGGGTGATATTGACGACGAATATTTACTGGGTAATATGCCGGTATATTTCTACCCGGGCCAAACTCATGAAACCCAGCAACGACCTCATCTGCAGCGCCTTCGACCATCGCCGCCTGATCGCCAGCGGCCCCCTGGCCGAGGTGGTTCGCGCCACCAGGCAGGCACTCGACGCGGGCGCGGCCGGTCCGATCCTGATCTTCGACGACCGCACCAGCCAGCCCGTCGAAGTCGATTTCCGTGGTTCGCTGGATGAGGTGATGGCACGGTTGCCGGGGCCGGCACCCACCGCCACCCGCGGCCCCGGCCGCCCCCGACTGGGCGTGGTGGCGCGCGAAGTCACCCTGCTGCCGCGGCACTGGGACTGGCTGGGCCAGCAGCCCGGCGGCATCTCCGGCACCCTGCGCCGCCTGGTGGAAAACGCCACCCGCCAACAGGAGCCGCAAGCCCGCGCACGCCTGGCGCAAGAAGCGACCGACCGCTTCATGCGCGTGATGGCCGGCGACCTGGCCGGTTACGAAGAGGCATCGCGGGCGCTGTACCGCGGCGAACGGGAGCGTTTCGCAGAACTGACGGCAACATGGCCGGCCGACGTGCGCGAACACCTGTTGAAACTGGCGGCCGATGCATGGGCGTCAGAAGTGACGGCGTAAAAAGGCCCACCTCGGCACTGAAAGAAACCGTAAATCCCCTCTCCCCCGTGGGGAGAGGGCAGGGAGAGGGGGCACACGCCGCGGGGAACCCCCATGAAGCTCCCATCACCCGCCTTGACGCCCCGTTATGACCCCCTCCGCTACCGTGTGTCGCATTGTGCGAATCGGCGTGCCCCTGTCACCATACGGTTTGACCGGTAGCTGTGGCCTGCATGCGCGCACCCCACTCCGGCTTCCTCCACTGATGAGCTTTTCATGACGCGTCCTTCCTCGTTAGATCACGATCAACTGCTGGCCTGTGCCCGTGGCGAAATGTTCGGCCCGGGCAACGCCCGCCTGCCGCTGCCGCCGATGCTGATGTTCGACCGCATCACCCATATCTCCACCGAAGGTGGCGCCTACGGCAAGGGCGTGATCCAGGCCGAGATGGATATCCGCCCCGACCTGTGGTTTTTCGCCTGCCATTTCGAAACCGATCCGGTGATGCCCGGCTGCCT
>DATJCF010000369.1:0-4602 GCA_035514935.1 Rhodanobacter sp.
CAGGGGTGCGCCGTGCAAAGCGCGCCGACAGTTACTCCGGACCAGCAGCCAGCTCGGGTGGCGACCGACCCAGTGTGTCGGTGCTCCACCGAACCCGTTACGTCGGCGGTCCGGCCAGCCCGAGGTCGCCCTGGGTCACGGCTCGTTGCGCGGCTTCGCGCTGCAGATCTCGAAGAGCGGCACTTTTGGAGGCCAGCGGCCGGGGTGTCTGGGTGGAGTCGATGTCCGGCGGCGGGATGAGCCAATAGCTCGCGCCCCTGCGGATGATTTCCCAGTGATTGTCGTGCAGCAGCATGTGGTGATGTCGACACAGACAGATCCCGTCGGCCACATCGGTGCGGCCGTGGTCGCGTTTCCAGTGCTTGATGTGATGCGCTTCCGTCCAGGTGGGCTTCCGGTCGCATCCTGGCCACATGCATCCGCCGTCACGCACGGCCAGTGCGATCTTCTGACGCTCGTTGAAGAGACGCACCTCCCGACCAAGGTCTAGGGGCGCTCCGCTGTCGCCGAATTCGATGGTTCTGGTCCCCGCGGTGCAGATCGTGCGCTCCACCGTCTCGATCGACACCGGAATATCGACGCCTTCGATGCGGCCGTGTCCGCTGCGAGTTTCGAGCGTGTCGGCGGTGACGAGCACGCGCACCGCCGGAACCCGAGAACCGGTGATGGGGTGCCCGTCGGCCTGATCGGCGGTGACGCCCAGACGCAGCCGGGCCGTGACGCAATCGTGCAGGTACTGGTCGGTCGTGCGTTCGTCATTCGCGATGCCCTCGGCCCACGCCTTGTCCGCTTCGTCGATGAAGCGCGGTCCGCCCCGGCGGGGTGAGGTGAGTTTGTCGAAGACGTCATCAAGGTAGGCGGACGTCTCCAGATCGGGGTCGAGGATGAACCGGCTGAGCCCATTGGCCCGCCTCACCCGCCGGAACGACCGCTCCTGGTAGATCGCCTTCTCCCGATCCGCGATTCCCGCCTCATCCAAGTCATCGGCACCGGCCTTGCACGTTGGCCTTGTCCACCGAGGTGAGCTGCTTGCGGCGGCCGCGTGCCAGCGCAAAGGCGCGGCGAGCCACGCGTTCCACTTCGGCCACGGTGTATTTGCATTCGTCGGTGGCGCTGTCGTCGGTGCGGGTCTTGGCGCCGAAATAGGCACCGCCGGTGAGCTCGCGCACGAACAGCACGTCGACGCCCTGCAGCCGTTCATTCTTCAGCGGCGACAGGTCGGCCAGTGCCGGGTGCACCTGCAGCGGGCGCAGGTTGGCGTACACGCCCAGCGCGGCACGCAGGCCCAGCAGGCCCTGCTCGGGACGCACCGGTGCGTTCGGGTCGGACCACTTCGGCCCGCCCACGGCGCCCAGCAGCACCGCGTCGGCCTGCTTGCAGGCGGCCAGCGTGGCGGCGGGCAGCGGCTCGCCGGTGGCGTCGATGGCGCAGCCGCCGATCAGCTGTTCGTCGAAGGTGAACTCGTGGCCGTAGTGGCCAGCCACGGCTTGCAACACGGCGACAGCCGCGGCGGTGACTTCCGGACCCACGCCGTCGCCGGGCAGGGTGACGATGCGTGCCTTCATGCCGCTTTCTCCTGTTCTTCAAAATTGCCGATGGCGTCGGTGTGCTGCAGCAGGAAGCCGAGCTGATCCACGCCGTTCAACAGGCAGTGGCGGGCGAACGCCTCCAGCGTGAATTCGACGTGGCTGCCGTCGGGCAGCGTGATCGTCTGCCCCTGCACGTCGATGGTCAGTTCCACGCCGGGGTTGTCCAGCAGCCAGCGGTGCTGCGCCTCGGCGATCACGATCGCCAGCAAGCCGTTCTTCAGCGCGTTGTTGCGGAAGATGTCCGCGATCTCGCTGCACAGCACGGCCTTGATGCCGTAGTCGAGCAGCGCCCACGGCGCGTGTTCGCGCGAGGAGCCGCAGCCGAAATTGCGCCCGGCCACCAGGATCGCGCAGCCCTGCGACTGCGGTTGGTTGAGCGGGAAGGCGGGGTTGTCGGAGCCGTCGCCCTGGTAGCGCCAGTCGTTGAAGCACAGCTTGCCCAGGCCCTCACGCACCGTGGTGGTGAGGAAGCGCGCGGGGATGATGCGGTCGGTATCGATGTTTTCGTCGGTCAGCACGGCGGTGCGTGACTGCAGGCGGGTAATCGGTTTCATGCTGCGACCTCCGTCAGGTACGCGCGCGGGTCGGCGATCACGCCCGCCACGGCCGATGCGGCCGCGGTGGCCGGGCTGGCCAGCACGGTGCGGGCGCCCTTGCCCTGGCGGCCCTCGAAATTGCGGTTGGAGGTGGACACCACCAGCTGGCCAGGCTGCGCCAAGTCGCCGTTCATGGCGATGCACATCGAGCAACCGGGTACGCGCCATTCGGCGCCGGCATCCAGAAACACCTGGTGCAGGCCCTCGCGCTCGGCGTCGCGGCGCACCGCCTCGGAACCGGGCACCACCAGCATGCGCACGCCCTCGGCCACATGGCGGCCACGCAACACGCTGGCCGCCTCGCGCAGGTCGGGCAGGCGCGAGTTGGTGCAGCTGCCGATGAACACCACGTCCACCGCCATGCCTTCCATCGACTGGCCCGGCTCGTAGTGCATGTAGTCGCGGGCGCGGCGCTCCTGCGCGTTGGTCGGTTCCGGCAGGATGGCGCTCAGCGCGCTGGCCATGCCCGGGTGGGTGCCGTAGGTGACGGTGGGGCCGATCTTGCTGGCGTCGAAATGCACCTCGCGGTCGTAGCTGGCGCCCTCGTCACTGCGCAGCGCGCGCCAGCGGGCCACGGCGGCGTCCCAGTCAGCGCCTTGCGGTGCCAGCGGGCGGCCCTTGAGCCACGCGAACGTGGTTTCGTCGGGTGCGATCAGGCCGGCGCGGGCACCGGCTTCGATCGACATGTTGCAGATGGTCATGCGCTCTTCCATCGACAACGCCTCGATGGTCGGGCCGCGGTATTCCAGCACGTAGCCGGTGCCGCCATCGACGCCGATCGTGCCGATGATGTGCAGGATCAGGTCTTTGGCGCCCACGCCGGGGGCCAGCTTGCCGTCCACGTGGATGGCAAGGGTTTTCGGCTTGCGCTGCAGCAGGCACTGGGTGGCCAGCACGTGGCCCACTTCGGTGGTGCCGATGCCGAACGCCAGCGCGCCGAACGCGCCGTGGGTGGAGGTGTGGCTGTCGCCGCAGACGATGGTCATGCCCGGCTGGGTGGCGCCCAGTTCCGGGCCGATCACGTGCACGATGCCGCGCTGGTCGCTGTCCCAGCCGTGCAGGGTGACGCCGAACTCGGCGCAGTTGGCTTCCAGCTGTTCCACCTGCGCCTTGGCGGCGGCATTGGTATACGGCCGCACGCCGTCCGTACCGGTGGGCAGCGTGGGCGTGGAGTGGTCAAGCGTGGCCAGGGTGCGGTCGGGGCGGCGCAGGGTGAGGCCGCGCTGGCGCAGTTCGCTGAACGCCTGCGGCGAGGTGACTTCGTGCACCAGGTGCAGGTCGATGTACAGGACAGCGGGCGTATCGGTGGTTTCGGGCGCCACCACATGGGCGTCCCACACTTTCTCGAACAAGGTTTTTGCGGTCATGCATTGGCTCCAGTCGACGCTGGCTGTTCTTGAGGAGTCCGGCCACGGATGGCCGGTTCTTGATTTTCGCGGTCAGGGACGACCGCATTAACTAAATTCAGCCAGTTCCAGCGGTCTTCGGTACGGCCGTCGAACAGGCCGAAAAATGCCTGCCGCAGGGCCTTGGTGATCGGGCCGGGCGTGCCGTCGCCCACGTTCTTGCGATCGACCGAGCGCACCGGTGTGACCTCGGCGGCGGTGCCGGTCATGAAGATCTCGTCTGCGGTATACAACGCCTCGCGCGGCAGGTCACGTTCCTCCACGGTCAGGCCCAGGTCGGCCGCCAGCGTCAGCACGGTGTCGCGGGTGATGCCGGCCAGGATGCCGGCGCTGGACGGCGGCGTGAGCAGCTTGCCGCGCTTGACCAGGAACAGGTTCTCGCCGGCGCCTTCGCTGAGCAGGCCGTTGTGACCCAGCGCGATGCCCTCGTCGTAGCCGCCGCGGCGCGCTTCCAGCCCGATCAGCTGGCTGTTGAGGTAGTTGCCGCCGGCCTTGGCCCAGCTGGGGATGGTGTTCGGTGCGGGACGGTTCCACGACGACACGCACACGTTCGCGCCGTGTTCGGCCGCGTCACCCAGATACGCGCCCCAGTCCAGCGCCATGATCGCCACGTCCACCGGTGCCTCGCCCTTGGGCAGCACGCCCAGGCCGCCGGCGCCGCGGAACACGATCGGGCGTACGTAGGCCGATGCCATCTGGTTGGCGCGGATCAGCTCGATGCAGGCCGCGTTGATCTGTGCCTCGGTGTAGCCGATTTCGATCTCGTACACCTTGGCCGACTCGAACAGGCGTCGGGTGTGGTCCTCCAGCCGGAAATACGCCGGCCCGCGGTGGGTCGCGTAAACGCGCTCACCCTCGAACACGGAGGAGCCGTAGTGCAGCGCGTGGGTGCTGACGTGGACATTGGCCTCGGCCCAGGGCTTGAGCTGACCGTTGTGCCAGATGAAAGGCGTGCTCATGGTGTGGATTCCAGTGCTTTCGGTGCGGAATGCGAGCGGGCCGGAGCCTGCC